>CAMYMY010000388.1 GCA_947259625.1 uncultured Kiloniellales bacterium
CGTCAGGGTGGCCATCGAGCCGCCGCTGACCAGGAGGCCGAAGCTGCCTTCGGCCGGGAACCCGACCAGCTCCATGAGCCAGCGGTTGACGCAGATCTCCAGGCCGAGGGGCAGCGCGGCATGGGCGGCGGCGACGCCCGGGTTCATGCCCAGCGCCACCATCTCCGCCAGTATGCCGATCGGGGCGGCGGCCCCGACGATCCGGGCGAAGAAGCGCGGGTGGTTGTTGCCGAGCGGGTAGGGCAGCACCTGTGTTTCGATGAAATCGATAATCGCGTCCGTATCGGCGCCTTGTTCCGGCAGCGTCTGGTCAAGGACGCTGCGCAGCTCTCCCGCGGGCAGCGCGCGGTGGACCGGTCCGTCGCGCAGGCCGGCCAGATGCCCCGCGATCATCGCGACAACCCGCCGGCCGAGGCGCTCGAACTCCGCCGGATCCATGGCGAGCGGTGTGCTGTCCGCGTCAAACGCGCCGGCCTTGAAGTCTTCCTCGGTCATTCGGTCCTCGATGTTTCCCGTTCTTGAGAGGGTCTTCGGCCGCGCGGCGCTAAACGCGACACGCGCGCTCGAGGGCGGCGAGATCGGGCCAGACGATGCGGGTATCGGGGGCGTGGGCGCCGGCGAAGTCGTCGAAGCCGTGCTTGTCCGGCGTGCCGCCGAGACGCCGGTAGAATCGGATCGCCGCTTCGTTCCCGTCGTAGACCCAAAGGCAGGCCGAGGTCACGCCGGCGGTGGCAAGGCGCTCGACTGCCGCCGCGAGCATCCGCTTGCCTAGCCCCCCTCCACAGAACTGCGGCCCGACGTGCAGGTTCTCGATCACGGCACCGATGCCCGGCTCGCCGCCGCGGACGATGGATACGAAGCCGGTGAGCGCCGCCTCCAGGGTCGCGACCATCACCAGCTGCCCGGCCCTCGGGGCGCGCAGCGCGTCCCGCCAGAAGGCCTGCCGCTCTTGGAACACCTCGCCGTCCAGGTAGGTGTCGGGCAGGATGCCCCGGTAGTTGGTTCGCCAGCTCTCCGCGTGCAGCTGGGCGATGGCCTCGGCGTCCTCCGGGCCGGCATCGCGAAACTCGGTCATCTCGGACGGTCGCAACCCATAACGTCAGACTTAGCTCACCGTATCCGGCAGCTCGGCCTCGCGCTCCCTGATGAAAGCCCGCAGGGTCTCGTCGACCGCCGGGTCGAGGGCCGGGGCGTGGTCGTTCCAGCGGGCGAGCTGCTCGCGCGCCTTGGCCGTGGCGCGGGCGGCGGTGTCCTGGGCGCCCTCGGCGGCCCACTGCTCGTAGCTGTTGTTGTCGAGCAATTCCGGCATGTAGAAGGCGCTCTGGAACTTCGCCCGGGTGTGGGCGGTGCCCAGGTAGTGGCCGCCGGGGCCGACTTCGGCGAGCGCCGCCATGGCGTCGCCCAGGTCCTCGAAAGCGACGCCTTGGGCGAAGCGGTAGTACATCTCCATCTGCTCGGCATCGAGCATGAACTTGGCGAAGCTGGCCGTGAGGCCGGCTTCCAGCCAGCCGGCCGAATGGAACACGTAGTTGGCGCCGGCCAGCAGCACAGACTGCATGGTCATGCCGGATTCATAGGCCGCCTGGGCGTCGGGCAGCTTGGCGCCGTTGACCATGCCGCTGGAGCGCCAGGGCACCTTGTAGCGCCGGGCCAGCTGGCCGACCATGAAGTTCATCAGGCTGATCTCGGGCGTGCCGGCCATGGGCGCGCCGGACTTCATCGAGACCGTGGCGAGATAGTGGCCGTAGATCATCGGCGCGCCGGGGCGCACGAGCTGCGCGAAGGCGAGGCCGGCCAGCGCCTCGGCGTTCAGCTGCGCGACCGCGCCGACGCTCGACGCCGGCGTGTTGGCCCCGGCCATGACGAAGGGCGAGAGCAGGACCGCCTGGTTGTGCCGGGCGTAGACCTTGACCGCGTCCAGCATGGTCGCGTCCCAGACCAGCGGCGAGTTGCAGTTGCAGACCGAGACCATGACCGTGTTGGCCTCGACGAAGGCCTCGCCGAAGACGAGCTTCGCCATGGCCACCGTGTCCTCGGCCCGCTCGCGCGCGGTGGTCGCACCCATGAAGGGCTTGTCGGAGTGCCTGAGCGCGGAGTAGGCGATGTGCAGGTGGCGCTTGGCGACCGGCACGTCGACCGGCTCGCAGGTGATGCCGCCGGTCAGGTGCAGGGCGGGGGCCAGGTAGGCCAGCTTGTGGAAGGCCTCGAGGTCGGCCAGCGTCGAGTAGCGCCGCTGGCCCTCCAGGTCGAGCACGTAGGGCGAGCCATAGGTCGGCGCGAAGACCGTGTTGCGGCCGCCCAGCCTGACCGTGCGCGCCGGGTTGCGGCCGGCGAGCGTGATCTCCTCGGGCGTGGTCGCGACCAGGGCCATCGCCAGGTCCCGGTCGATGCGCACGCGCTCGTCGGTGACCTGGGCGCCGGCCTCCTTCCAGAGCGCCAGCGCCTCGGCGTCGCGGAAGTCGATGCCGACCTCCTCCAAGATCCCCATCGAGGCCTCGTGGATCAACTCGACGCCCTCGTGGTCCAGTACCTCGTAGACCGGGATGTTGCGGGTCAGCGTGGGCAGCGAGATCAAGGGGGTGGCCAGGCGCTCCGCGCGCCGCGTCCGGCGCCCGCCGCGGCGCCCTGCTTCGCCCGATCGTGCCGCGTCCATCGCCGCCGTCTCCCCTGCCGCGCCGTCCGGGGAGCGAGCATAGCCCTCCGCAGAGGGTTTGTCGCTTGTTTGGCGTGCAGCCAGCCGAACCCCCCGCCCGCTTAGAGGAGGGCGGACCCCAGCACAACGCTGAAGAAAAGGTGTCGGGAACCTTTTTCGTGGAATCTTTTTCGATATATAACTTCTTGAAAATACGAATTAACTCACGGGAAAAAGGTTTCTGACACCTTTGTTCGACAGGGGGTCACTTGGTGGGGGGTGCTGCGTCCCGTGGCGGCGCGGCCGTGGCGGGCTGTTCGGAGGTGGACCGGGCCGGCTCGGCGGACGGGCCGCCGGAGCCGCCGGAGCCGCCGAGGGAGCCGGGCGGGACGACCGTTACCGTGACCGATAGGTTGGTCGAGGTCGAAGCGGCCCGGACGGATCCCGCGGCGAAGGCCGCGATCACCGCGCCGGCCAAGGCATAGGACACTTTGTTCATATCCGTTTCCCCATGTCTCCGCGCCGCTTCGAAGCGCGCCCCGGACGTGCCCGCGGACCGCCCGGCCCCACAATTTTACCACAAGTTAACCGATAGTTAACTACAAGCGGCGTGATCGCAGCGTCATCCGGCACACCGGTTGCGCACTCCACGGAGGTCGAAACAGGCGTTTTCGCCGTTTTCGTGATTGACCTGGGGCCCCCAAGGCGGTTCGACTAGGAGACAGCGAAACGGGCCGGAAGCGGGGCGGCCCAGGGATCCGCGGAGAGGGACCATGGCCGAGCACGATCCGCTCTTGCAGCCCTACCGGCTCAAGCACGTCACGCTCAAGAACCGGATCATGTCCACGGCGCACGAGCCGGCCTACTCCGAGGATGGCATGCCCAAGGAGCGCTACCGGCTCTACCACCTCGAGAAGGCGAAGGGCGGCATCGCGCTGACCATGACCGCCGGCTCGGCCCTGGTCGCCGAGGTTTCGCCGGCTGCCTTCGGCAACCTCCACGCTTACATGGACGAGATCGTGCCCTGGCTGAAGCGCCTGACCGACGACTGCCACGAGCACTGCGCCGCGGTCATGAT
>CAMYMY010000389.1 GCA_947259625.1 uncultured Kiloniellales bacterium
GCCCACCCAGTCTTTTTCTCCCGCGCTGCTCCCACCGCCCTTGCCGCGGCGTCCCCGGCTGGTTTAGCGTCGTTTTCGGTCGAACGGAGGCGGGGCCGGGACCGATAGAGTTTCCGGGCGGGGGCCGGCGGGTGCCCGGGCGACGACGACGCCCTTAGAAGGGGGAGACGAATCCATGAAATCGCAGGCGCGCGTGGTGATCATCGGCGGCGGGGCCTTGGGCGTCGGCCTCGCCTACCACCTGGCCAAGGAGGGTTGGTCGGACGTGGTGCTGGTCGAGAAGGGCGAGCTCACCTCGGGCTCGACCTGGCACGCCGCGGGCCTGATCCCGCACTTCATCGGCAGCCTCTCCATGGCCAAGATCCATTATTACGGCGCCGACCTCTACAAGCGCCTGGAGGCGGAGACCGGCCAGGCGACCGGCTGGCACGGCTGCGGCTCGCTGCGCCTGGCGCTCACCCAGGACGAGGTCGACTGGTTCCACACGGTCCAGGGCGTGCTGCGCCAGGTCGGCGCCGAATGCCACCTGGTCGGCCTGGACGAGATCAAGAAGCTGCATCCGCTGCTCGACGCCGAGGGCGTGCTGCTGGGCTGCTACACGCCTGGCGACGGCCACACCGACCCGAACGGCAGCACGCACGCCATGGCGATCGGCGCCCGGCGCGGCGGCGTGGAGATGTCGCTGCGCAACCGGGTGCTCGACATCGAGCGGCGGCCTTCGGGCGAATGGGCGGTGGTCACCGAACAGGGCACGATCGTCGCCGAACACGTGGTCAACGCCGCCGGCTCCTTCGCCGCCCAGGTCGGCGAGATGGTCGGCCTCAAGGTGCCGATCGTCAACATCGTCCACCAGTTCCTGGTGACCGAGAACATGGCCGAGGTCGAGGCGCTCGAGAAGGAGCCGCCGGTGACCCGCGACCCGCGCGCGTCCTGCTACTACCGCCAGGAGCAGCGCGGCCTGATCATCGGCCCTTACGAGACCGAGGGCGCCGAGGCTTGGGGCCTGGACGGCATCGACTGGGGCTTCGACATGGAGCTGCTGCCGCCCGACGTGGACCGCCTGATGCCCTGGCTCGAGCTCGCGATCAAGCGCATCCCGGCGCTCGGGACGGTCGGCATCAAGCAGGTCGTCAGCGGTCCGATCACCCATACGCCGGACGACAACTTCCTGCTCGGCCCGGCCGCCGGCCTGCCCAACTTCTGGATGTGCTGCGGCGCCAGCATCGGCATTACCCAGGGGCCCGGCTGCGGCAAGTACCTGGCGCAGTGGATGGTCCACGGCCAGACCGAGATCAACGTGCGCGAGATGGACCCGCGGCGCTACGGCGACTGGGCGGCCGGCCAATACAACCTGGACAAGTCGATCGACGCCTACCACCAGATGTACCAGGTGCATCTGCCCGGCGAGTTCCGCGACGCCGGCCGGCCGGTCAAGGCCACGCCGGTCTACGACAGGCTGAAGGACCAGGGCGCGGTCTACGCCGAGGCCTTCGGCTGGGAGCGGCCGAAGTGGTTCGCGCCCGCGGGCGTCGCGGAAGGCTACAGCTTCCGGCGCTCCAACGCCTTCGAGTACGTGGCTGCGGAATGCAAGGCGGTGCGCGAGCGGGTCGGCCTGCTCGACCTCACCAGCTTCGCCAAGCTGGTCGTGGTCGGCCGGGACGCGGAGTTCTTCCTCAACCGCATCTCGGCCAACCGCATGCCGCGACGCGACGGCGGCATCGTACTGGCCCACATGCTGACCGACCTCGGCGGCATCGAGGGCGAGGCGACGGTGACGCGCGTGGCCGACGGCCGCTTCTACCTGCTCTCGTCGATCGTCGGCCAGCTGCACGACCGCGACTGGCTGGTCGAGCACATCGGAACCGGCGAGGACGTGGCGGTGCACGACGTTACCGACGAGACTGGCGTGCTGGTCCTGGCCGGGCCGCGGTCGCGCGAGCTCCTGGCCGGGCTGACAGGCCAGGACCTGGGCAACGAGGCCTTCCCCTGGCTCTCGACCCGGGAGATCGAGGTCGCCGGCGTGCCGACCCTGGCGCTGCGCGTCTCCTACGCCGGCGAGCTGGGCTGGGAGCTGCACGTCCCGATCGACCGGATGGCGGAGCTCTACGACGCGCTCATGGCGGCGGGCGAGAACGACAGCATCGCGAACTTCGGCGTCTACGCGCTCAACTCCCTGCGCATGGAGAAGGGCTACAAGGCCTGGGGCGCGGAGTTGACCACCGAGATCACGCCGGTCGAGGCCGACATCATGCGCTTCGTCAAGCTCGACAAGGACTTCATCGGCCGCGACGCGGTCCTCGCGCGCCAGGCGCAGGGCCCCCGGACCCAGCTCGTCCTGTTGACGGTCGACGCCGGGGACGCGGACGCGCTGGGCAACGAGCCGGTCTTCGACGGCGAGCGCCTGATCGGGGTGACGACCGGCGGCGCCTACGGCCACGCGGTCGGGCAGAGTCTCGCCTTCGCCTACGTCGAGCCGGCCTCAGCCGCGCCCGGCAGCGAGGTCGGCATCGACATCCTGGGCGAGCGCCGCACGGCCACGGTCCTCGCCGAGCCGCCCTACGACCCGCAGAACAAGCGCCTCAGGGACGTGGCCTGACCGGCAAGGCTGGGATCTGAATACCCTCTCCCCTCGGGAGAGGGAAGGGTGAGGGCGGGTTGTATTTCTGATCTTTCCTTTGCAGCGCGCGACACCGGCCGAACCAAATCGCCCTCACCCTCCCGCTACGCGGGCCCCTCCCTCTCCCAGCGGGCGAGGGGAGACGGCCGCTGCCTTGACCACGTCGCAGAGCAGGGCCTTGTAGACCGGGAAGCCGGAGATCGGGTCGCGGTTCGCCGGGTCGGTCAGCTCGTTGACGTTGGCGTTCCGCCAGGCCTCGCTGCCGAGCGGCCCGCCGCCGCCCATGTTGACCTCGACCACGCCCGGCAGGATGTCGCGGGTCACCTTGGCCCAGAAGCGCACCCGGCCGCGCGGCGAGACCACGAAGACCGCCTCGCCGTCGGCGATGCCGCGCGTCTCGGCGTCGTCCGCGTGAATGTGCACCAAAGGTCGCGGCTGCAGCGCCACCAGCGAAGGAATGTTGTAGTGCTGCGAGCGGAAGGCCGACTGGGTGCGGGCGCCCGAGTTGAACACCAGCGGATAGCGCCGGGCGCGCCGCGGGCTCGCCAGCGGCCCCTCGACCGGCTCGGCATAGACCGGCAGGGCGTCGAAGCCATGGCCGCGCAGCCACTCCGAGGCGATCTCGAACTTGCCGCTCGGCGTCTCGAAGCCGGGCCGGCCGTCGGCGCGCAGGCCGCCGGTCTCGTACTTGCGGTAGCGCATCTCCGGCAGGGCGAAGGCCACGCCCTCGGGATGGGCCAGCAGGTCCGCGCGCGTGACGCCGCTGTTCTCCAGGGCCGTCTCGACCATGGCCGCTTCGCTTTGCGGCCAGAGATGGCCGTAGCCGAGGCGCCTTGCCAGCTCGGCGAAGATCACGTAGTCGCCGCGCGCCTCGCCGAGCGGCTCGATCACCCGCGCGCGCAGCTGGATGTGCCCGTCGTAGATCATGTAGGACTCGGTCTCGAAGGCCGTCGCCGCCGGCAGCACCAGGTCGGCATAGGCCATGTCCGCCGTGGGGAAGCGGTTTACGATCGCCAGGAAGTCGAGCGCCGCCAGCGCCCGGCGCCACAGGTCGGGATCGGGCCAGGCGGTGATCACCGAGGCG
>CAMYMY010000390.1 GCA_947259625.1 uncultured Kiloniellales bacterium
AAGATCACCAAGAATACGCGCAAGACCTTCGGCACCCTGCGCGACCTGCTGCGCGTCCGCAGCACCGGGGTGATCGAGGAGGACCCGGCGCGCGGCCTGACGATCTATGCCAAGCCGGTCGGCGTCGTGGCCGCGGTCTGCCCCTCGACCAATCCGGCGGCGACGCCGATCAACAAGGCCATGATGGCGCTCAAGGGCGGCAACGCTGTGATCATCGCCCCTTCGCCCGCCGGCTGGTCGACCTCGGCCCGGACGGTCGCGCTGGCGCGCGCCGAGCTTGAGAAGATCGGCCTGCCGGGCGACCTGGTGCAGGTGCTGCCGCAGCCGGCCAGCAAGGGCCTCACCCAGGCGCTGATGGAAGCCGCCGACCTGGTCGTCGTCACCGGCTCGCAGAACAACGTGCGCCGCGCCTATTCAAGCGGCACGCCGGCGATCGGGGTGGGCGCCGGCAACGTGCCGGTGATCGTCGACGAGAGTGCCGACTTCGCCGACGCGGCCCAGAAGATCATGGCGTCGAAGTGCTTCGACAACGCGACCTCCTGTTCCTCGGAAAACTCCGTCGTCATCCTCGACAAGGTCTTCGACCCGGCGATCGCGGCGCTGGAGGCGGCCGGCGGCTTCCTGGCGAGCGCCGCCGAAAAGGAACGCATCGTCGGCACGCTCTGGCAGGACGGCAAGCTGAACCGTCACCTGATCGCCAAGGACGCCTCGGTGCTGGCCGAGGCCTTCGCCCTGCCCGAGGCGGCCAGAGGCGCGCGCTTCTTCATGGTCGAGGACAGCGGCGTCGGAAAGGACCACCCGCTGTCCGGCGAGAAGCTGTCGCTGGTACTCACGGTCTACCGCGTGCCTGATTTCGACGTGGCCGTGGCCAAGGTCGCCGAGATCCTCGGCTACCAGGGCATCGGCCATTCCTGCGGCATCCACACCGCCGAGCCGGACCACGCCCGGCGCCTGGCCGAGGAGCTCAAGGTGGTGCGGGTACTGGTCAACCAGGCGCACACCTTCGGCAACGGCGGCGGCTTCGACAACGGCCTCAACTTCACGCTCTCCATGGGCTGCGGCACCTGGGCCGGCAACTCGATCAGCGAGAACCTGAACTGGCGCCACTTCGTCAACCTGACCCACCTGGTCACCACGATTCCCGAGGACAAGCCGGACGAGGAGGCGCTGTTCGGCGCCCACTGGGCGAAGTACGGAAAATGACGCCATGAATTTCGAGGAACACGCCGCCAAGCCGCTCCTGGCCGAGGCCGGCATTGCCATTCCCGAGGGCGCGGTCGCGGAAGACGGCGCCGCGGCGGCCGGGATCGCGGCAAGGCTCGGCCCTGTCGTGGTCAAGGCGCAGGTGCCGGCCGGCAAGCGCGGCAAGGCCGGCGGGATCAGGCCGGCCGATACGCCGGAGGAGGCCGCGCAAGCGGCCGAGGCGATCCTCGGCATGACGATCGGCGGCCACAGAGTCGAGAGAGTGCTGGTCGAGGGCCGGGCCGAGATCGCCCGCGAGCTCTACGCCGCGGTACTGAACGATCCCGCCAGCCGCTCGCCCCTGGTCATGTTCTCGACCCGGGGCGGCATGGACATCGAGGAGGTCGCGGCGAGCGAGCCGGCGGCCGTGCGTCGCCTTGTCGTCGACATCACCTCCGGTTTCGACAGGACGCAGGCCGAAGACCTGCTCTCCGGGCTCGATATCGGGCCGGCCGGCGCCGCGGTGGCCGAGGTCCTGGCGAAGCTCTACGCGCTCTACCGGGCGCGCGACGCCGAGTTGGTTGAGATCAATCCGCTGGTCGTTACGGGCGACGGCCGCGTGGTCGCCCTCGACTGCAAGCTGGCGCTGGACGACGGCGCCCTGCCCCGCCAGGGCGACCTGGCCGAGGCCGGCGCACTGGAGCCCATGACCGGGCTGGAGGCGCGCGGCCGAGACCTCGGCCTGCGCTACATTCAGCTGGACGGCCCGGTCGGCGTGCTGGCCAACGGCGCGGGCCTCACCATGACGACGATGGACGCGGTGGTGCACTACGGCGGCCGGCCGGCGAACTTCCTCGAGATCGGCGGCGAGGCCTATACCAAAGCGACGGCGGCGCTCGAACTGGTGCTCGCCAACCCTCGGGTCAAGAGTCTGGTCGTGAACTTCTGCGGCGCCTTTGCCCGCTGCGACGTCATGACCGAGGGCGTGGTCGCGGCCTGGGAAACGCTGAAGCCCGAGATCCCGGTATTCTTCTCGATCCACGGCACCGGCGAGGAAGAGGCCGTCGCCCTGCTCAAGGAGCGCCTCGATATGGAGCCCTTCGACCTGATGGACGACGCGGTGAAGGCCGCGATCGAGGCCGCCGGATGATCGTCCGCCAACAAGACCGCGTCCTGGTCCAGGGCATCACCGGCCGCCAAGGCTTGTTCTGGACCGAGCGCATGCAGGCCTATGGCACCAGGATCGTCGGCGGCGTCAATCCGAAGAAGGCGGGCAGCGAGCACTGCGGCGTTCCGGTCTTCGCCAGCGCCCGCGACGCCATGGACCAGGCCGGCTTCGACGCCTCGGTCCTGTTCATCCCGCCGCTCGTCGCCAAGAGCGCCGCGCTCGACGCGATCGAAGCGGGCGCCAAGACCCTGGTCATGCTGACCGAGTTCGTCCCGGTGCAGGACGTCATGGAGATCCTGGCCGCGGCCCGGGCCCACGGCTGCTGCGTCGTCGGCCCGAACACCGCCGGACTGGTCACCCCGGGCGAGTGCTTCGTCGGCATCATGCCGGGCTTCAACGCGAACATATTCCAGCCTGGGCGCATCGGTGTGATCTCGCGCAGCGGCTCGCTCGGCACGCTGCTGTGCCTCAACCTGGTGCGCGCGGGCTTCGGCCAGTCCGCCTTTATCGGCATCGGCGGCGACCCGGTCTCGGGCACCACGATGCGCGAGGCGCTGGAGCGGCTCGACGCGGACGAACGGACCGACGCCGTCGTGCTGGTCGGCGAGATCGGCGGCGCCAAGGAAGAGGAGGCCGCGGACTACGCCGCCGGCATGGCCAAGCCCGTGGTCGCCTTCATCGCCGGCCGCGCCTCGCCGCCGGGCAAGAAGATGGGCCACGCGGGGGCGATCGTCATGGGCGACCAGGGCACCCATGCCTCCAAGAAGGCGGCATTCGAGGCCGCCGGGGTGCAGGTTCTCGACATGCCCTCCGGGGTGGGGCCGGCCCTCAGCGCAGCTCTCGCCGGCTGAAGCTGCAACGCGCCCTCGCCCGGAACGCCGATGTTCGGACTCGACCCCGAGACCCTTTTGGGCATCACCCTGGCCCTGGCGCTGGGCGGCCTGGTCAAGGGCACGATCGGCATCGGCCTGCCGATCGCCAGCGTCGCGGTGCTCTCGCAGTTCCTCGAGGTGCCGCTAATCCTGGCGTTGATGAGTCTGCCCATCGTGCTGACCAACGTCTGGCAGGTCGTGCAGGCCGGACGGCCGCGGGAGGCGGCCCGGCGCTTCTGGCCGGTCATCCTGTTCCTGATGATCTTCATCTTCGTGAGCGGCCTCCTCGTCGTGCGCCTGGACCAGCGGCTGATCTACAGCCTGATCGGCGTGGCCATCCTGGGCTTCGCCGCGATGAACCTGACCCGGCCGGCCGGCCGGCTGGCGCCCGAGGCCGAACGCTGGGCGGGGCCCCTGGCCGGCGCCCTGGCGGGCGTGCTGGGCGGCATCTCGACCATCTGGAGCCCGCCGATC
>CAMYMY010000391.1 GCA_947259625.1 uncultured Kiloniellales bacterium
ACAGGCTGTGTCGGCCGCGCGCGATGTCGTGCCACTCCAGGCGTACCGGCCCCTCGCCCGTCGGCGTGAAGACGATCTCAGCCCGATCGCCCGGGGTCAGCAGCAGCCCCTTGGTCGGATCCGGATCGGAGATCATGCGGCCCGGGTCGTCGGGGTCCGGCACCATGCCGATCGGCTCGATCTCGACCGGCTCCTCGAGAAGGCCGCCGTCGACGGCGACCTGGAACACTTGCTGATCCGGAATCGAGACCCGCATGAAGCGCGAGTTGGCCACGTTGACCAGCCGCAGGCGATGGGGCACGCCGCGCCTGATGACGTCGCTCGGCGTGACCAGGCCGTTGACCAGCAGCGCGTTGCCCTCGCGGCCGTTCAGCAGCATCGTGGCCTTGGCCAGCGGATCGCTCGGCAGGGGCTCGGCGATATTGCCCTCGTCGTCCAGCAGGAGGTCGTCGAGGACGAGCACGTGCTCGCGCTCGGGCAGGCCGGCTGTGACTTCCTCCTCGCGCTCGCGGACGACCAGCGCGCCGTGCAGGCCCTGCTCGATCTGCTCGTTGGTCCGGATGTGCGGATGGTACCAGTAGGTCGCCGCGCGCAGCAGCTGGAACTCGTAGCGGAAGGTTCCGCCGGGCGGCACGGCGTTCTGCGAGATGTTGCTGCCGTCCATGTTGGCAGGGACCTCGAGGCCGTGCCAGTGGATCGTCGTCTCCTCGGGCAGCTCGTTGGTGAAGTGCACGATCACGGTGTCGCCGACCTTGCCCTCGATGGTCGGGCCCGGAACCTTGCCGTTGTAGGTGCGCATCGCGGTCGGCCGGCCGGCGCCGAGCTGGACCATCTTCTCCTTGGCGGTCAGGTAGATCTCGACCACGTCCGGATCGTCGTTCCGGTCGACCGCCACGTGGGCCGCAATGTGCTGAAGCCCGGCATCGCTCGCCGTAGCCGGTTGCGCAATGACCAACACGGCCAGCGGCGCGATCCAGCGCGCCAGCGCCACGGAAAAACGCGCACCTCGCATTGTTCGGACCCTCCCCCAATCGCCAGTTCGCAACAAGATCTTGGCTACCGGGTGACGATACCTAATTCAACCCCAAATTTAGTAAGTGCTTCCACGATCCTCGCCAAGATGCATGACGAGCTGGCAGAAGAGCGCCGCTTAGACCGAAGGATCTTCGATCTTTCCTGCCTCGAGGTAGCTGAAGCCCATGAGGGCGATCAGCGCCGCGCCCAGGATGCTGGTGGGCACGATCCGGGCGATCGGGAAGATGCCGGACGCGACGGCGTAGAGGCCCGCCGAGAGCAGGCCGAGGATGACGAAGATGGTCGGCAGCAGGACGCCCCTGCGCTCGAGCGGCCGGCGGTCGGCCCAGATCAGCAGCAGCGCCCAGCCGAACATGACGGCGGCGGCAAGCCCCATCGGATAGCGGAACTCCGTCTCGCCCATGCGGCTGGGGACGAGCGTCAGGACGCCGACGCCGACGTCCGCGACGGCGCCGGCCCAATAGCTCGCCCGCAGCAATGCGACCTTGCTTCTCATACCGGGTCCTCCCCGCGACATTCGATCGGCGCGGCAACTCCTTGCGGCGTCATCATGGCGATCCCCTCGATCATCGCGCCCTCGACCGATAATGCGCAAGCGGGAAGCGGCCAGCTTCGGCAGAGCTCATCGGTCGGACCCGGCCTCGCCGAGGCGTCCTTCGAGGGCATCGAACCATTCGGCTGCCGGCTGAAAGTCGAGGAGGCCGGAGATCCATTTCTTGGTCAATGCGATCAACTCGTCATCCGGCAGTGAAAGATCGATAGGGAAGCGCAGCGGCTGGGCCACGTGCCAGGGGGTGTCGAAGAAGAGTTCGAGCCGGTTGCCTTCGGGATCGCGGAAATAGACCGACCAGGACGTGCCGTGGGATACCGTCTCGACCGCCAGGTCCCCATAGCCCTGGAGCGCCTCGTGATAGCGGCGCAGCGCGCCGAGGTCCGCGACCCGGAACGCGAGGTGGTCCAAGGACCCGGACGCAAAATCACCGTCGGCGGCCTCGGCGAGAACGATCTGGTGGTGCTCGCCCGGATTGGACGACAGGAACACCATCTTGCCGTCCCCGCTTCGGTCGGTCGCCACGAAGCCGAGCGCGCCGGTATAGAACGCCTCCATAGGCGGCAGGTCGCGCGTCCGGATCTCGAAATGGCTCAGAGCAATCGTCATCACGGACTCCGGAAGTCGCCGGCGATGGTGACCGGCATTATGGGCAGCAGCGGTCGGGCGCTCAGATCTCCCCTGAGGGCACGCCGGTTTCGAAAACCGTGGCATCTTCATCGACCCGCCGTCCACGCCCGTCGCCCGCGGCCATCGCCGTCTCGGCGCCCACGGGCAGGGCCGCGGGCTCCTCCTCGCGCTCGGCCTGCTGGCGGCGCCACATAGCGGCGTAGTGGCCGTTCTGGGTCAGGAGCGCGTCGTGCCGGCCGCGCTCGACGATCCGGCCGGCCTCGAGGACCAGGATCTCGTCGGCCTCCACGACGGTCGAGAGGCGGTGGGCGATGATCAGCGTCGTGCGGTTCTGCGAGACTTCGCGCAGGCTCTGCTGGATCTGCTTCTCGGTCTTGCTGTCGAGCGACGAGGTCGCCTCGTCGAACAGGAAGATGCAGGGCTGCTTCAAGAGCGTGCGGGCGATCGCCACGCGCTGCTTCTCGCCGCCCGAGAGCTTCAGGCCGCGCTCGCCGACAACGGTCTCGTAGCCGTCGGGCAGGCCTTCCACGAAGTCGTGGATGCGCGCGAGCTTGGCCGCCTCGATCACCTCGTCGCGGCTGGCGCCCGGGCGGCCGTAGGCGATGTTGTAGTAGACCGTGTCGTTGAACAGCACCGTGTCCTGCGGAACGATGCCGATGGCCGCGCGCAGGGACTGCTGGGACACGTCGCGGATGTCCTGGCCGTCGATCAGGACCCGCCCGGCGGCGACGTCGTAGAAGCGGAACAGGATGCGGCTGACCGTCGACTTGCCGGCGCCGCTCGGCCCGACGATCGCGACGGTCCGGCCGGCCGGCACCGAGAAGCCGACATCCTCGAGGATCGGCCGGCGCGGGTCGTAGCCGAAGTCGACGCCCTCGAAGGCGACCGCGCCGCCCGTGGCCCGCAGTGCCGGCGCGCCCTTCCGGTCGACCACCTCGGACGGCACCTCGAGCAGGTCGAACATGACCTCCATGTCGACCAGCGACTGCTTGATCTCGCGGTAGACCGTGCCCAGGAAGTTGAGCGGCATGGCGAGCTGGATCAGGTACGCGTTGACCATGACGAAGTCGCCGATCGTCATGGTACCGCGCACCACGCCCAAGGCCGTCATGGCCATGATCGCGGTGATGCCGCCGGAGATGATCGCCGCCTGGCCGACGTTGAGCGCCGAGAGGCTGACGCGGCTCTGCACCGCCGCGCTCTCGTAGTCCCGCAGGCCCAGGTCGTAGCGCCGGGCCTCGTGGTCCTCGTTGCCGAAGTACTTGACGGTCTCGAAGTTGAGCAGGCTGTCGATGGCCTTGGTGTTGGCCTCGCTGTCGGCGTCGTTCATGCGCCGGCGGTAGACGATCCTGAGCTCGGTAACCCTGAAGGTGAAGACGATGTAGGCCGCGACCGTGGCCGCGGTCACCGCCGCGAAGCGCCAGTCGAAGAACCACCAGAGGATACCGCAGACCAGGCCGATCTCGAGCAGCGT
>CAMYMY010000392.1 GCA_947259625.1 uncultured Kiloniellales bacterium
TGCCGCTGTCCAAGGCGCTGGCCGGGCTGCACGGCGGTGTCCTGGACCTCGAAAGCACCCCCGACACGGGCACCACCGTTACCATCCGCCTGCCGGCCGGACGGGTCGTTTCCGGTCAAAGGGAACAGGCCCAACAATAGATAGATCGGGCCTGTTTTATCAGGCATAAGCGCTCTTTCGATTCGCTTTGAGCCGTGGTCCCATGTTCCTAGTCGTACGGTCTTCCTGGGCGCTGTTCCTCGGCATCGCCATGATGATGCTGGGCAACGGGCTGCAGGCCAGCCTGCTCGGCCTGAGGGCCACGACAGAGGGATTTTCCACGGGCACCACCGGGCTCGTCATGTCGTTCTACTACCTCGGGTTCCTCGCCGGCTCGACCCTGACCCCCAAGATCGTGAAGAACGTCGGTCATGTCAGGGTGTTTTCCGCCCTGGCTTCGCTCGCCTCTACCGCAGCCCTGATCCACGCGGCCTTCGTCGAGCCCTTCACCTGGGGGGCCATGCGCTTCGTCACCGGGTTCTGCTATGCCGGGCTCTACATTGTCGCCGAGAGCTGGCTGAACGATCGGGCGACGAACGAAACGCGCGGCCAACTTCTCTCCGTCTACATGCTGATGATCCTGGGCGGCGTGACCGTCGGCCAGCTTCTGCTCAACCTGGCCGACCCGAACGGCTTTCTGCTGTTCGTGCTGGCCTCCGTGCTGGTCTCGCTCGCGCTGGTCCCGGTGTCGCTCACCGCCGGGCCCGCCCCCGCCTTCGATGCACCCTCGAAGGTTGGTCTGCTCGAGCTCTACCGCATCTCCCCGCTCGGCGTGGCCGGTGCCATGGCCACCGGCATGGCCCACGGGGTACTGTTCGCCATGGGAGCGGTCTATGCCGATCGAACCGGGCTTTCGGTTGCCCAGATCTCGTTCTTCATGGGCGCGGCCTATCTCGGCGGCATGATCTTCCAGTGGCCGATCGGCCGTCTGTCGGACCGCTTCGACCGCAGGCGGGTCATGACCGCGGTGACCTTGCTCGCGGCGATCTTCGCCGTCGCGGCCGTGTCCGTCTCGAGCATCTCGGTCGGGACGCTCATGCTGGTCACCCTGCTGTTCGGCGGCATGACCCTGCCGATGTACTCGCTCTGCATCGCGCACACCAACGATTACCTGGAACCCGGGCAGATGGTGGCCGCCAGCGCGACCCTGGTCCTGGTCGGCGGCCTCGGCGCCAGCCTCGGCCCACTGGCGGCGGCGGCCATGATGGCGCTCGCGGGTCCGGACGGCTTCTTCGTGGCGCTCGGCCTGATCCACGCCGCGATTGGCGGCTTCGCGCTCTACCGCATGTCGCAGCGAGCGCCCGTGCCGCTCGACGAGCAAAACCCGATAGTTCCGGTGCCAAGCGGCGCCTTGCCGGTTGCCGCCGCGCTCTCGGCCAAGACCGTGCGCGATCACATGGACAGCGATCTGGCCGCGATGAGCCGCTCGCAGATGGGCCGCTGGTAACAGGCCTCCGCTCAAGAACGGGCTGCGGCCCCAGGGTAGGCCATGGACGAAACGCGCGGCCACTCCCTTGCAGTTCTCGAATGGCGCCAGCCCACCCGAAGCCGCGGTCTCTATCCAGCCAAGGCGTTGCATGCTTTGCCGATCGTTCTGCGGGGAGTAGACTCCCTGGTTCCGGGGACCGGCATCGGGAAAGCCATGGCCAAGCGAAGCGACATCGACCTCGAGGCTCTCGAGGCGCGCCTGAAGGAACGCCGCGAGGAGCTGCGGCGTCTGGAGGAGGTGACCGAGGAGTCGCGCCGGCCGGTCGAGTTGGACCAGAGCCGAGTCGGCCGCCTGACGCGCATGGAGGCGCTGCAGGACCAGGCGATGTCGCTCGAGACCGAGCGGCGCCGGCAGGTCGAGTTGCGGCGTATCGACGGCGCGCTCGCCCGCATCGCCGAGGGCGACTACGGTCACTGCGTCCACTGTGGCGAGGAGATCGCGGCGCGGCGCCTCGAGTTCGACCCGGCGGTCCCGATCTGCGTCGACTGCGCGGAAGGTTGACAGCGGCCGGGCGCCCGGCGGTCAGAGGCGCGGATCGACCGGCTCGCTCTCCAGGGCCAGGACGGCAAAAACACACTCGTGCACGCGGCGCAACGGCTCGCCCCGCACGCGCTTGGCCATCCCTGGGAGTCCGGGATCGTCGACATCGCCCCGTACCAGAGCCCAATGTATCGAGTTGCCCTCGGAAACAGGGGAGCCCCGGCGTGCGGTCGGAGGGCCGCCGTTGGCCAAGGCCTGCCGGTCGCTCGGTTAATCGAAAATTAAAAGGGTCTCTCGTATTCGTAATGAAGACAGGCCGGGGACCCATTTGGCAGATAACGACGTTGGACTGGTCAATTCATCTTGCTGAAATAGTACGAGTCCGAGGTGCCACCCCTTCAGCGCTATTCGGGTCGCTGCGCACCGGTTAGAACCGGCCAGCGCCGTCCCGGTAGTTTTGGAACAAGCCTTGATATGCTGTTCAACTCCTACATTTTTATTTGCTTGTTCTTGCCGGTAACGGTTGCCGGGTTCTATCTGCTCGGCGGACGCGGGCATCGCCGGGCGATGGTCTGTTGGCTGGTTGCGGCGTCGCTGTTCTTTTACGGCTGGTGGAACCCGGTCTACGTCCCGCTTCTCCTCGGCTCGGTGCTGTTCAACTATGGAGTCGGCCTCCTCCTGGGGAACTCCCCGACCGCGGGGCCGCGGCGCCTCGTCCTGGCCATCGGGGTAGCGGGTAATCTCGGCCTGCTGGGCTATTTCAAGTACGCGAACTTCTTCGTGGACAACGTGGCCCAATTCGCGGACATCGGGTGGACTCCGGGCGAGATCATCCTGCCACTTGCCATCTCGTTTTTCACATTCCAGCAGATCGCCTATCTGGTCGACGCCAGCCGCGGCCAAGCACGCGAATACGATTTCCTGCACTACTGCCTCTTCGTGACGTTCTTTCCACAATTGATCGCGGGACCGATCGTTCATCACAAGGAGATGATGCCGCAGTTCGCGGCAGGGCGTATGGGACGCCTTTTCTCGGAGAACTTGGCTGTCGGCGTGACGATATTCGCATTCGGGCTGTTCAAGAAGGTCATCCTCGCCGACAATGCGGCGCTCTACGCGACGCCCGTCTTCGACGCGGCCGAAGCCGGCAAAGAGGTCGGCCTGCTGGCGGCGTGGCAGGGGGTGCTGGCCTACACCACCCAGATCTATTTCGACTTCTCCGGCTACAGCGACATGGCCATCGGCCTCGGACGCATGTTCGGCATCCGGCTGCCGCTCAACTTCGACTCGCCATACAAGGCGACCAGCATCATCGACTTCTGGCGTCGCTGGCACATGACACTTTCGCGCTTCCTGCGCGACTACCTCTATGTTCCGCTGGGCGGCGGGCGGCGCGGTCCGGCGCGCCGCTACGTGAACCTGATGATCGTCATGCTCCTTGGCGGCCTGTGGCACGGGGCCGGCTGGACCTTCGTCGTCTGGGGCGGACTCCACGGGTTCTATCTCCTGGTCAATCACCTTTGGCGCGGCCTGCCAAGGCGCGCGGCGCAGTCGACCGCAGGTCCAAGCTCCTTCGAAACCCTCGCGGGCCGATGCCTGACCCTGTTGGCAGTGGTCGTGGCATGGTCGTTCTTCCGCGCGGAAAGCCTGAACGGGGC
>CAMYMY010000393.1 GCA_947259625.1 uncultured Kiloniellales bacterium
CCATTCGGGATGACGCGGACAGCTTGGTTTTCATGAGGAGCTGCGAGGAGATCCGGGTCCGTCCGGTCGCCTTGGCGGCGCTCTCGAATGGGGGAATTGTGCGCCATGAGCGACCTTAGGATCTACGAGCCGCCACGCCTTGAACCGCTGCCGTTCCTGGCTTTCGACAAGCATCAGACGCGCAGCATCCTGTCCGCGCCCAGCTTCGAGGAGGATTACGATGTGGCAGACCTCCTGGCCGAGTACGGCTCGCCGCTCTACATCGTTTCCGAGCGCCGCCTGCGCGGCAACCTGCAGAGATTTCGCGAGGCTTTCGCCACGCCCCGGCTGGACACGCGGGTCGCCTATTCCGTCAAGACCAACTACCTGCCGGCCATCTGCGCCGTGCTTCGCGAGGAAGGGGCCTGGGCCGAGGTGGTTTCGGGCATGGAGTACAGCCTTGCCCGAGCGCTCGCCGTGCCGCCGGGCGAGATCATCTTCAACGGGCCGCACAAGACCCGCGAGGAGCTGGAACGGGCGATCGCCGAGGGCGCCATCGTCAATATCGACAACTTCGACGAACTCGAGGCCGTCCAGCGGATCGCCGGAAACCTGGGCCGGGTCGCGCGTATCGGGCTGCGCATCAGCTTTCGTTCCGCGCTTTCGGCCTGGACCAAATTCGGCTTCAACGATGACAACGGGGACAGCCAGAGGGCCCTGGAGCGGGTGGCCGAGCTGGAATGCCTGGACCTGGTGTTGCTGCACAATCACTGCGGCACCTTTGTTCTGACGCCCTCGCTCTACGGCGAGGCCGTCGACCGCTTGATCGATTGCGCCGAGCGCGCGCGCGCGCTCGACCTCTCTCCGACGATGATCGACGTGGGCGGCGGTTTCCCCTCCGAGAACGTCCTCAAGCCGGCCTTCGATTTCGCGGGCGGCAGCAATCGCAGCGGCGACTTCCTCGCACCCTTTGCTGAAGCGGTCTGCACGCGACTGGAAAAGGCCGCCCACCTGTTCGGCGGAAGGCCGGCGCTCGTCCTGGAACCGGGCCGCGCCGTGGTCGATTCTTCGGCCCAGCTGGCCTGCACCGTGGTCGCCAAAAAGACCATGTCGGAGGACGACGCCATCATCGTCGATGCCGGCGTCAATCTGCTGCCCACGGTCTGCTACTACGACCATGGTATCGATACGCCGCCGCGAACGGAGACGCCGGGACACAACGGCTTCAAGCACGTCGACGTCTACGGCCCGCTCTGCATGCAGGCCGACAAGCTGCGCGACGGGGCAAGCCTGCCGGCGCTCGAGGTCGGCGACCCCTTGGTGGTATCCAACGTCGGGGCCTACTGCCACACCATGTCCACGCAGTTCATTCAGCCGCGCCCGGCGACGGTGCTCCTCGGGCCCGACGGTCCTGAGCTGATCCGGCGGCGGGAGGACTGGCGGGACATCTTCGCGCTCGACCGGCTGCCGTCCCGCCTGCGGCCAGATGATTGCAGCCTTTGATCTCTTCCTACGGGTCGTCCTGCGCAGCCTGGCGCAGGTCGCTTTCGCCGACCAGGCCCGTGCCGGTCTGCTGATACTTGCGGCGATCGCCCTGCTGTCGCCCTGGGGTGCGCTGGGCGCCCTTGTCGCCGCCGTGCTCGGGACGGCGGCCGGCCTTCTGCCGAAAGCCTGTCCCCGCCAGGAATGGGTGTCCGGCGTGACCGGCTACAACGGGGCGATCATCGGTATCCTTTGGGGCGGCTTCCCCGCGGCCGGTGAGTTCCGGCTTCTTCTGTTGCTCTTCGCCGTGGCCCTGTGCTTGGCCGTCGAGACCGGCCTGCGACGGATCTTCCGGCGCTTCGGCCTGCCGATCCTGTCCCTCCCGGCGGTTCTCGCCGCCATCGGGGCCTCGCTGCTCTTGGCGCCGCAAGGAACCTGGCTGTGGATTCAGCCGGGACAGGCGCCCTTCGGCATCTGGGGCTTGGTGGCGGCGCTCCTCTGCGTCCTGGCGGCAGCCATGACGAAATCCGTTGCGGCCTGTCTTCAGGCGGCCGCGCTCGCTGTGGTGACGATGCTGCTCCACGCCTGGGTCGCGGATCGCGACCCCTCAAGCACCATCGGCCTTTGGGCTCTCACGGTTCCCTTGGCGAGTTTCGCGCTCCATGGCGTTTTCCTGCGCGGCGCCGTGGGTGCGGCGGCGGCCGGCATGCTGGCCGCGGTTGCGGCCGCCGCGATCTGGCTTGCGTGGATGTCGAGCCCCCTGGCCGGCGTCGCCCATCCGCTCGTAGCGCCCTTCGTGCTCGGCGCCTGGATAGTCCTGCTGTTGTATCGCGGCCTGCGTTCGCGGGGGCTCCTCGATCCGGCATTCTGGCGGATTTTCATGGTGCTCGCCGCTGCGCGCCTGCGCGGCAGGCGCCTCGTCGCGGTCACCGGCGGCGAGCTAAGCGCGATTTCCGGCCTGTCCGACCTCGTCTCCGGATCCGAGGCCGATCCGGAGTTGGGCACCCTGCTCCAGGGGGGAGAAACCTTCGCGTCGTCGGCCGTCTTACGGCGCCGGTACTGGGATGCCTGCGCGTGCCTCCGCGAGCAGCTGGCCCATGCCGTCATCAATCCGGCGCACCGGGCGCTCGCCCGAATGGAACGCATCGGCGTGCTGAGCGTCCTCGTCACGCAGAACATCGACCCGCTGCAGCAGTCTGCCGGCAGCAAACGCGTTGTGCACCTTTACGGATCGGTGGACGCCATCGGCTGCACGGACTGCGGATCGCCTGCCGCCTGGCCGGAACGCCCCGTGTGGCGCCGCTTCGACCTTGGCTGTCCGTCCTGCAAAGGTCTTCTGCGGCCGGCGGGCCGGTTGTCGGGCGAGGCGCTCAAGCCGGACGTCTGGCGCGAGATTCTGGAGGGTGTCGAATCAGCTGCCGCGGTCGTCTTCATCGGGCTGCAGGACACGGGGCCGGAGATCGACCGCCTGTTGGACGCCGCCAGACGCGGACAGCGGCGTGTGGTCGTGATCGGCGGAAATCCGGCGCCTTTCCCGCTTCGTCCGGATGAGGTCGCTCTCGACGCGTCTCCCGCGGCGATCCTGCCGACCCTTGCCGAATGTCTCGCTGTATTGAGTTGGCTGCCGCTGCCGCGGGAAAGGCGCCGCCGCCATCGGCCCACGGCTCCAAGACCGGTCGCCATGGTGCGTCCGCTTGCTTGGGCCTTGAGCGTCGTCCTGCTCGCCGGCGTTCTCCTGCTGGGCGACCGGATGCTGTCGACGGCGACCCTCGCGGGCCGGAGTAAGAACCTGGACATCACCGTCACGGAGAAAGTCCGATTTCAAAGCTTCGATACTGATCGGAGGGCCATCGCCCGGGAAGCCTATCGTACTGTGCCGGTCGAGATCACGGGCGACCTGATTCTGCCGGACGCCGGCGGTCGGCTGCCGCTTGCCATCCTGATGCACGGCAGCGACGGCCTTTCGGAGCACCAGTACCGCTATGCGAAGGCGCTGCGCGACCAGGGCATCGGCACATTCGTCATCGATAGTTTTGGACCGCGCGGCGTGGAGAGCACGATCGGCGATCAGGACCGGGTCCCGGCCTATTCCATGCTCGTGGACGCCTACGAGGCGCTCAAGCTGCTCGCACGGCACCCCAGGATCGACCCCCAGCGGATCGCCGTCGTCGGCTGGTCCAAAGGCGGGACCGTGGCCGATTGG
>CAMYMY010000394.1 GCA_947259625.1 uncultured Kiloniellales bacterium
GCGGCCTCCTCAGGGCCGAGGGATTCGGTTTCCTAGGCCTGCCGCGCGAAATGGCGCAGCCAGGCCGGCATCTCCTGCCGGACCATGTAGGCGGCAAAGGCCCGCTCCAGCGCCTGCTCCTCTGGTTCGCGGCCGAACCACCAGCGATGAGCCAAGCGGAAGACGTCGATCTCGCGCATCTCGAGATGCGCCGCCACATCGGCGACCAGATTCGGCAAACCGTCGGAATCGTTTCCGTGGTCTTGCGGCCGGCGTCCCATGGCTCTTGCCCTGCCCGGACTGCATACCCTGGGAGTCTAGGGGCCGGGGCCTCGCCCTTCAAGGAAACCCGGTGTGGCCCATCGCCCGGGTGTCAGACGCTGGCCTGGCGGACCGGTGCCGCGGCCGGCGTGGCCGCACTCAAGAGCTCTTCGCCGATGGCGAGGAGCGCCTCCACCAGGGTGTCCATGTCGGTTTGCCGGCTGCGGTGATTGGTGATGTTGACCCGGATGGCGAGCGCGCCCCCCAGCCGCGTGGTGGAGGGCGCGGCGATGCCGCGCTCCTGCAGCTCGGCCACGATCTCGCGGTTGATGCGGTCGAGCTGTTCGGGTGTGGCTCCCGGCCAGGTGAAGCGGAAGCACACGATGTTGAGCGAGACCGGCGCCAAGAGCTCCAGGCGCGGATGATCGCGAACGCGCCCGGCCAGAGTGACGGCCTGGCGGCAGTTGTCGTCCACCTTGCGCCCCAGCTTGGTCAGGCCGTGCTCCTTCAAGGTGAACCAGACCTTGAGCGCCCGGAAGCCGCGCGACAGCTCCGGCCCATACTCGCAGAACCAGGGATCGCCGCCGGCCAGCCCGCGCGCCGCCCCGGCCAGATATTCGTGCCGCGACGAGAAGGCCTGGCGCTGCAGCTCGCCGCGGCGCACCAGGATGCAGCCGGCGTCGTAAGGCACATGCAGCCACTTGTGGAAGTCGAAAGCCAGGGAGTCCGCCCACTCGATGCCCGCGAGCCGGGGCCTATGCGCCTCGCTCAATATCGCCAGCGCGCCGAAGGCGCCGTCGACGTGCAGCCAGAGGTCCTCGCTGCGGCAGATCGCCGCGATGCCCGCCAGATCGTCGATCGCCCCGGTGTTGACCGTGCCCGCCGTCGCCACCACGCAGAAGGGCCTGAGGCCCGAGCTCCTGTCCTCCGCGATCGAGCGGGCGAGCGCGTCGAGGTCCATCCGGTAGCCGCCATCGACCGGGACGGACCGCAGGGCCTCGCTGCCGAGGCCCAGGATTTCCAGCGCCTTGGCGGTCGCGCTGTGCGCCTGGCTCGAGGCATAGGCAACGAGCGACCCTGCCGCGGACCCGAGGCCGAGCCTGCGCACGTCGTGTCCCGCCTTGACGTTGCGCGCCACGGTCAGGCCGATCAGGGTCGCCATGGAGGTGCCGCTGACCAGGAGGCCGCCGGCCTCCGCCGGAAAGCCGAAGAGCTGCCGGCACCATTCGACGACCTGGCGCTCGACGTAGACCGGCCCGTGGTCGCGCCCGCCGAGATTGGCGTTCATGGCCCCGGCCAGCAGCTCCGCCAGCATGCCGCCCGGGGTGCCGCTGCCGTGCACCCAGCCGAAGAAGCGCGGGTGCGTGTTGCCCGTGGCGTAGGGCAGCACAAGCCGCCGGAAGTCGGCGCAAACCTTCGATGCCCCCTGAGGCGCGTGCGGCAGCGGCTCGGCCAGCGCCGCCTTGACCTCCTCTGGGACCGGCCGCCAGACTGGCCGCGCGCGCGCGGTTTCCAGGTAGCCCAGGGCCGCGTCGAGCATCTCGTGGCAGAGCGTACGGAATTCGCCCCAGTCCGCCGGGTCGAGCGACGTCTCCTCGGCCACGGCCACCGGCTGCCGGCCCTCAGGGCCATCGTCTTTCGGTGGTTGCTGGCTCATCTCGGCGCGTGCTTCGGCTCCGGGGTCCCTGGAGGCCCGCCAGTCTGCCCGCGTCGCGTTAAGAAAGCCAAAACTCCCGGCATGGTCGCCATCGAATGATCCCCCGCCCCGTTAACCGATCACCGGCATCTCGGCGGGCGCGCGCCGGGTCAGGAGCTCGCAGCCGTCCTCCGTGACGACGATGTTCTCCTCGTGAACCATCATCCTGCCCGGGAGAAACTCCATGCCGGGCTCGATGGTCAGCACCATACCGGGCACGAGCGGCGTATCGTCGCCCGGCCGGTTGGACGGCCACTCGGTCAGCTGCAGGCCGAGCCCGTGGCCGAGCCGGCCGAGGTTGTTGCCGGCCGAGCCGCCGGCCTCCAGCACCTCCGTCATGGCGCGCCAGAGGTCCGTCGTGGTCGCGCCGGGCCGGGCCGCGGCGATACCGGCGTCGGTCGCGCGGTAGACCACGTCGTGGGCGCGCCGCGCGTCGTCGGAGGGCTGCCCGAAGGCGAAGTTGCGGTCGAAGTCGCAGAAGTAGCCGGCGAAGGTCGTCCCAGTGTCGATGATCAGGATGTCGCCGTCCCCGATCGCCCGATCCCCCGGTCCCATGACGATGTTGTCGTAGCCGCCCGGCCCGGACATGCCCATCATGTAGGGCGAGCCGTCCGCGCCGCGTTCGAGCACGTCGACCCGCATCCTGCGGCAGGCCTGCCATTCGGTATCGCCGAGCGCCAGCTTTTCCGGCAGGGCCTCGAAGGCGGCCGAGACGAGCTGGCAGACATGGCGGATCTTCTCGACCTCGGCCGGCGATTTGACGCCGCGCAGGCGGCGCAGCACCGGCGTCGCGTCAGCGAACTCAAGCGGCGAGATCGCGTCCCGAACGCGAAAGAAATCGTTGACCGGCATGCGCAGCACCGTTTCGGGACCCAGCTCAGCGCCGATCCGCCCGAAACGCCGGGGCACCTCGGAGAGCACATGGGCGAGCAGGCTGACGCCGTCGTCCTCGGGCCGCGGGGCCGGCCAGCTGCGGATGTCCTCGACCCAGGTCCGGGCCATACCGGGCACACCGATTTCCGGGATCACCGCGACCGGTCCGCCCTCGCGCGGCAGGACGGCGAACCACGGGCGCGTCGGGCTCGCCCAGAACTGCGAATCGAAGCCGGTGAAGTAGCGCACGTGCTGCTCGCTGGTCACGAAGAGCGCGTCGAGCTCCGCTTCGGTCATGAACCGGCGGGCTCGCTCGGCGCGGCCCTCGAACTCCGCGCGGGGAAAGCCGCGAGCGGGCGCCTTCGTCATGCCCTTCCCCTTTCGCGCCCTAGAGAGCGTCCGCGATGGCCTTGCCGACCTCCTCGGTGGTCGCCGTGCCGCCCAGGTCGGCGGTGCGCGGCCCGCCCTCGGCGAGCAGCTTTTCGATGGCGGCCACGATCGAGGCCGCGGCCTCGCCGTGACCCAGGTGGTCGAGCATCATGGCGCCGGACCAGATCTGGCCGATCGGATTGGCGATGCCCTTGCCGGCGATGTCGGGGGCCGAGCCGTGCACCGGTTCGAACATCGAGGGGAACTCGTGCTCAGGGTTGATGTTGCCGCCCGGCGCGATGCCGATGGTGCCGGTCGCCGCCGGCCCCAGGTCCGAGAGGATGTCGCCGAACAGGTTCGAGCCGACCACCACGTCGAACCAGTCCGGGTGCAGCACGAAGTGGGCGCTCAGGATGTCGATGTGGTACTGGTCGGTCGCGACGTCGGGATAGTCCCTGGCGACGGCGGCGAAGCGCTCGTCCCAG
>CAMYMY010000395.1 GCA_947259625.1 uncultured Kiloniellales bacterium
GCCTCGGGCCGCGGCGGCGGCGGGCTCCGGGACCTGACCGAGCATGTGTTGGGTGAGGCCTTCGAGGCGGGGGAGGCGCTGGACGCCGTCATCGCCGCCAGCACCGCGCAGGGCGAACGGCTCTGGGCCCTGCGCGAGAGCATCCCGGAGGCGCAGAGGCACGCCGGCGGCTGCATCAAACACGACGTTTCCGTACCGGTCTCGCGGGTGCCCGAGTTCCTGGCCAAGGCCACGGCGCTGGCCGAGCAGACCATTACCGGGGTCCGGGTGGCGCCCTTCGGCCACCTGGGCGACGGCAACGTCCATTTCAACCTGACTCAGCCCCGCCAGGCCGAGCGCGCGGCGTTTCTGGCCCATAGCGATAGGATCACCGACGCGGTCCACGCTCTGGCCGCGGAGCTCGACGGCAGCTTCAGCGCCGAGCACGGCATCGGCCGATTGAAGAGAAACGACCTGCGCCGCTACAAGGCGCCGGTGGAGCTTTCGCTCATGGACGCGCTCAAGCAAATGCTTGATCCGAAAGGGATCATGAACCCCGACAAGGTGTTGTGATCAATAAGGATTCTACTGTGGTGGGCAGCTTGGATCTTCGGTTAACAAGTAATACTTATATATAATATACTACTCGAAACATATTAACCGCCGTGCTTAATTTCCTGGTAACAATATGTTTGTATATTTTTCTTCAAACAAATTGGAAATAAGAGACAACAGCCGATGCAATCGGGAGAGATATGGGTGAGAGCACGTGCGGCGGTCATGGTCCTGACGGCAGCCTCTGGGTGGGGTTCAATCCACGTGGCGGTTCGGGCGCAGGACGCATAGGGAGAGGCGCGCATGTTCAATAATCTCGCCGGTTTTCTGAAATTCGACCCGCTCCTGGCGGCGGCGATCATTCTCGCGTTGACCCTGGTCGTGGGAAGGGCCGTCGACGCGGTCCGCGCCTATCGCCAACGGGCGGAAGACAAAGCGGGTAAGCGCCAGATGGAGATCCCCACACCCGGCGAGCGCGGCAAGGTCTCCGCCGCTTCCGACTCCTAGCCGATACCGCCTTTCGGCGAGGCAGGAGAGTCCCGCAAAAGTCATTGACGAATGCCGCGGCAGCTCTCTGCTCGGCCACGAGCTGGTCCATCCCCGGCTGGCGCGCATCTTACCGAGTCTGATTTGACGAGGGCGCCAAGGGTTTTCGGAGCGTGAGAACATCTGCGAGCGGCGCTACTTCTCATTGATTCAGATCATTGAACACAGCCACGCTTGCGTGCAGGCTTCGGGCATTGGATCGAATGAAAATCCGAACCGAAGGAGAGAGCTGATGAGACACGTTCTAACGGCGGTCGCCGCCGTGGTAGTTGCCGTCTGCCTGTCCCTGGGAGCCCTCGCATCGGAAGACGAAAAGGGCAAGAAGGCTCTCAAGATGGAGGGCACGATGCCACTGTCCTCGATCGTCAGACAGCTCGAGGAGAGCGGCTACAAGAAGATCGCGGAGATCGAGTTCGAGCGTGGGCTTTACGAGATCAAGGGCCGCAAGGCCGACGACAGCTGGTTCGAGATCTACGTCGATGCCCATACCGGCGCGATCGTGAAATAGCCTCCGCGACGGGCAAGCAGCTTTCCGCTCCATCGAAGCCGCGGTTCGAGTCCGGACCTTCGCGGACCCAAGAACGGCGGTGGATCTGGAGCCTCACCCAGGACCTTGGAAATGGAGTAGTCTGATGCACATGAAAACAGCTTTGGCTTTGTGTTGTACATTGCCCTTTGCGAGCGCGGCCGTGGCGGCCGACGACCTCCTGGAGGCCGCAAAGATGCACTTCGAGCCCATTCCGACGGAAGCTCCCGAGATCGACGGCAATCCGCGTACGCCGGACAAGGTCGAGCTCGGAAAGATGCTCTATTTCGAGCCGCGGCTGTCCGAAAGCCATGCCATCAGCTGCAATTCCTGTCACATCGTCGGGATGGGCGGGGTCGATGCGATGGAGACATCAATCGGTCACCGCTGGCAGCAGGGCGGCCGTAATTCGCCCACGGTCCTGAACGCGGTCTTCAACACCGCGCAGTTCTGGGATGGCCGGGCCGAAGACCTCAAGGCGCAGGCCGGTGGGCCTCTGGTGAACCCGGTCGAAATGGCCAGCACGTCAGAGCACGTGATCGAGCAGCTCAAAGGCATTCCCGGCTATGTCGACAAGTTCAGGAAGGTGTTTCCCGAGGCGGCCGACCCAGTCACGCTCGAGAACGCAACCAAGGCGATCGAGGTGTTCGAGGCCACGCTGCTGACGCCGAATTCGCCTTTCGATCGCTATCTCGAAGGCGATGCGATGGCGTTGAGCGGCGAGGAGAAAAAGGGTCTTGGCCTGTTCATGGACAAGGGCTGCGCCGTTTGCCACAACGGAGTCAATATCGGCGGCAGCATGTACCAGCCCTTCGGCGTGGTGGAGAAGCCCGGTGCCGATTTTCTGCCGCCCAACGACAAGGGACGCTTCGAGGTGACCAAGTCGGTGAGCGACGAGTATGTCTACAAGGTGCCGAGCCTGCGCAACATCGCCTTGACCTTACCCTACTTCCACACCGGCAAGTCTTGGGATTTGCGCCAGGCCGTGGCCGTCATGGGATCGAGCCAGCTGGGTATCGAGTTGTCGGATGACGAGGTGGACAAGATCACCGCCTTCCTAGGCAGCCTCACCGGCGACCAGCCCAAGGTCCAATACCCGATTCTGCCGCCGAGTACAGCTGCGACCTCGCGGCCCCGTCCCTAGATCCAACCGGCGGAACGAGGCCAGGGCGCCAGCCCTGGTCTCGACGCCGGCTTCAACGGAACGGTCGTTGTTTCGCGTGCCAGGGTTATATCTGGCCTTACGGTTCCCGGCGAATTGGATCTAGCACTCCACGCCTGCGCGGGCCTAAAGTGCGCGTGTCAAGCTATGGGGAGGACCATCGCGCCATGAACACCGTCGTGCAGCTCGCCAATTCGCTCGAAGAGCACTGGATGCCGTTCACCGCGAACCGGCACTTCAAGGCCAACCCCCGGATCATCTCCGGCGCCCAAGGCATGTACTACACCACGGATCGCGGGGAGCAGATCCTCGACGCCTCGTCCGGCCTGTTCTGCGTGGCCGCCGGGCACGGCCGCCGCGAGATCGCCGAGGCGGTCAACAAGGCCTTGCTGGAGATCGACTACGTGCCGCCGTTCCAGTTCGGCCACCCGGCCTCCTTCGCGCTCGCGCGGCGCCTCTCAGCCCTCACCCCTGGCGATATCAACCACGTGTTTTTTGTGAACTCCGGCTCTGAATCCGTTGATTCGGCTCTGAAAATAGCCTTGGCCTATCACAGGGCCCGGGGCGAGGGGCAGCGCATGCGCCTAGTCGGCCGGGAGAAGTCCTACCACGGCGTCAACTTCGGCGGCATCTCGGTCGCCGGCATGGTCAACAACAAGAAGGCGTTCGGCCTCGGCCTGCCCGGGGTCTGCCACCTGCGCCATACGATGCTCCCGGAGCACAAGTTCGTCGAGGGCCAGCCGGAGACCGGCGCGGAGTTGGCCGAGGACCTGCAGCGTCTGGTCGACCTGCACGGCGCGGAGTCCATCGCCGCCTGCATCGTCGAGCCGATCGCCGGCTCGATCGGCTGCCTGGTGCCGCCCAAGGGCTACCTGGAGCGCCTGCGCGAG
>CAMYMY010000396.1 GCA_947259625.1 uncultured Kiloniellales bacterium
GGGTGCGTTTTACCAGCGTGCCGGCCTTCGCCTTCGCCCTGGAGCGGATCGTCGAGACCCGGACCTACGGCCCGGTGACACTCGACATCGGCTACGGCGGCGCGTTCTATGCCCTGGTGCCAGCCGAGCAGTTCGGCCTCGACGTGCGGACCTCGCGGACCCGCGACCTGGTCGACGCGGCGGCCGAGATCACCGCGGCGGTCAAGGCCCAGGTGCCTCTCGAGCACCCGGACGACGCCGACCTCGCCTTCCTCTACGGCACGATCCTGACCGACGGCCGCGACGCCGCGCCCGGCGCGCCCAGCGCCAATATCTGCGTCTTCGCCGAGTCGCAGGTCGACCGCAGCCCGACCGGCTCGGGCGTCACGGCGCGGATCGCCGTGCAGCACCGCCGCGGCCGGACCGCGCTCGGCGAGAGCCGCAGCTTCGAGAGCGTGACCGGAGCGCTCTTCACCGGCCGGGCGCTGGCCGGGACGCGGGTCGGCCGCTTCCCGGCGGTCACCGTCGAGGTCGCGGGCGAAGCGCACTACTGCGGCGAGGCCCGCTTCTTCCTCGAGCCGGGCGACGAGATCGGCCAAGGCTTCCTGCTGCGCTAGCGCCGTGGAGGGAAACCGGGACTGGCTCGTTTTCGCGTGAGCGAAAAGGTGCCTGTCCCGCTTTCCCGGCCCGCCGCCGACACTGCGGCCAAACGGTCCGCGAAAAAGGGGACAGGCACGAGTTCGCTGACGCGAAGTCGAGCCAGTCCCCTTTTTCGCTCGCATTGCGCATGGCCGCTCCCGTGGCCCGGCGGCGTCCTAGTTCGGCCGCCGCGCCAGCAGGGGAACCAGGAACACGATACAGGCGATCAGAAAGAAGAAACCGCCGAGCAGGCCCAACGGATCGCCGCTCCTGAGCGCCGCCAGCATGAAGAAGACCGCCGAGACGATGAACAGCCCCCAGCCGCAGAGGTTGAACTTGCGCCGCCTGTTCTCGTCCATGCCCGCCGCGTCCCAAAGCCGAAAGATCGTGCTCGCCGCCGCGCATAATGCCTCTTGAAAGACATCGGGCAAGCTCCGAAGAAGAAGAAAGATCGCATCCGGTACGCGTTTTCCTTCCTCCCCCCTTGCGGGGGAGGACCGAGGAGAGGGAGAGGCCAGGCCCGGGCTGGGGACCGGAATGACCGATCCGAGCGCGGTGCGCGCGGCCTTGATCACCCCCATCCAAACCTCCCCCCGTCGAGGGGGAAGGCTTTCTTGCCTTTCAAGCAATCGCCCTGTTCCAATCGGGCGCTGTCGTGCGAGCCAGCCGATTGGGTCGGCGAAGGCTGGTGTTCCGAGTCGGACAGGAGTTGGCTTTTGCGAACGGCCGGATCCCCACCACGACCTCCCTTCGCCTGCCGAAGCGGGCGTCGCGAAGGCGGGAGACACCAAGACACGAAGGACCGAAAGGACTCCAAGGGAGTCCGCCACGCTCTTCGTGCCTTCGTGTCTTGGTGGTGAAACCGTTCCTGTTCGAAGATAAGCAGGCGCGCGGCGGGAGTCCGGGTTCAGCCCCGTGGCGCGGCGGCGCGCCTGAGGCGGTCGTTAATCGCGGCGCCCAGGCCGTGCTCGGGCACCGGCATCACGGCGATGGCCTCAAGCTCCGGCCGGTCGAGGGCGTGCAGCTGGGCGAAGAGGTTCGCCGCCGCCTCGGCGAGGTTGCCGCTCGGGCTGAGGTTCAGGGTCGCGGCCGCGCCCGCGGGCGGGTCCGGGCCGAAGGCGAGCAGGGCCTCCCTGGGACCGGCCCCGCGCGCGCCGAGGCGCAGCGGCAGGGCCGGCGCGTAGTGGCTCTCGAGCTGGCCAGGCGCCTTGACCGCGTCGCCGGCGCCGGCCTCCGCCAGGGGACCGAGCAGGGACTCCAGGGAGTCCCGGGTGACCGCGCCTGGGCGAAGCAGCACGGGGGGCGTTCCGGTCAGGTCGAGCACAGTCGATTCCAGGCCGAGCGGGCAAGGGCCGCCGTCCAGGATCAGCGGGACGCGCTCGCCCAGCGACGCGGCGACGTGTTCGGCGGTGGTCGGGCTGATGCCGCCCGAGCGGTTGGCGCTGGGCGCGGCCAGCGGCCGGCCGCAGCGGCGCAGCAGGGCCTCGGCCAGGGGGTGGCCCGGTACCCGCAGGGCCAGGCTGTCGAGCCCGGCGCTGCACAAGAGCGAGACCGGGCAGCCGGGCGCGCGCGGCAGCACGAGAGTAAGCGGACCAGGCCAGAAGCGGGCGGCCAGATCCCGGGCCCGCGCGTCGAAGACCGCGAGGCCTTCGCCCGCCGCGGCCTCGGGCAGATGGACGATCAGCGGGTTGAAGCGCGGCCGGCCCTTGGCCTCGAAGATCGCCGCTACGGCCCGGTCGTCGGTCGCGTCCGCGCCCAGACCGTAGACCGTCTCGGTCGGAAACGCGACAAGCCCGCCCGCGCGCAGCAGCGCCGCCGCCGCCTCGAGCGCCGCCTCGCCGGCCGGCCGCACGTTCGGGAATTCGGTCATGGCGGCGCAGTCTAGCCGAACGGTTGGACAAGGAAAGCACGGGGTGGGAGGAGTCCGGGGACGTCGACGAGGCCCCAAACACGACGGGAGCCGGCCTTTGCGGTCGGCTCCCATACTTTTGCTCTCTATGCTCCGGCGCCGTCAGCCCGCGAAGGGGATGTAGGCTAACCGTGAGAGTCACCGCACAGGCACTGCGGCGGCTAAATCGTCACCGGCCAAGCCGGCCACGTGACGAAATCCTGCGCTTATGGTTAACGCGCGTCAAGACCCTTTAAGTGCGGCACGGCATAAAAACGCGGTCTTGTGTCCGGGTCGGCGCGGGCGCACACTCGTCGGCGCCTTGCGAAACGCGTGGGGGGCACATCATGACCGCGAAGATCTTTACAGTCGCGCAGCAGAAAGGCGGCGCCGGCAAGACCACGATGGCCGCGCACTTGGCCGTGGCCTACACGGCGGCCGGCAAGTCGGTCGCAGCGATCGACATCGATCCGCAGGAGTCGCTCAGCCAATGGTACCGCCTGCGCGAGGCGCGCTACGGCGACGCCGGGGCCGGCCTGCTGGTCAGCGCGCTCAAGGGCTGGCGCCTCAAGAACGAGGTCGAGCGCCTGGCCCGCGAGTACGACGTGGTGATCGTCGACTCCCCGCCGCACGCCGAGACCGAGGCCCGGATCGCGGTGCGCGGCGCCCATCTGGTGATCGTCCCGGTGCAGCCGACGCCGATGGACGTCTGGGCGACCCGGGCGACCCTGGAGCTGGCGGCGGCCGAGAAGGTGCCGGTGCTGGTCGTGCTCAACCGCGTGCCGCCGCGCGCCAACCTGACCGAGGAGATGATCGGCGAGCTGCGCGCGATCCACGGCGGCGTCGCCGAGACCCGGCTCGGCAACCGGGTGCTCTACGCCGCGGCGCTCGCCCAGGGCCGCGCGGTCGGCGAGGTCCAACCGAAAAGCCCCGCCGCGGCCGAGATCGGCGCCTTGGCCGAGGAGATCTGGCGCCGCGCGCGCTAGGCGGGTCTTCGAAGAGGGGCAAAAAACGAAAAACGGGGACCAAAACGGGGACAGCCAAAACGGGGACAGTAGAGCCACTTGCAAAATTCCCAGCAAAAAGACTAGCAAAGCAACAATGAGATCGAGAGGGACTCGAGTGCGAATCATCATTGCGCCAGCG
>CAMYMY010000397.1 GCA_947259625.1 uncultured Kiloniellales bacterium
TCAGGTTGGTTGCAGGCCCCTGCGACCCAATAAACATCAAGGAAAATCAATCACTAAGCCCGCCTCACGGCGGGCTTTTTGGCGTCCGTCATAGCGGCTCTTGCCGACCTTCTCACCGCTGCGTCAATTTCAGCTCGATCCGCCTATTGCGCCGGAACGCGATCTCGTCCTCGCCGTCGTCCAGCGGCTGGAACTCGCCGAAGCCGGTGGCGGCCAGGCGGCGGGCCGGGATGCCGTGGACGACCAGGTACTTGACGACCGAGATCGCGCGCGCGGTCGAGAGCTCCCAGTTCGACGCGAACTCGTAAGTGTTGATCGGCCGCCGGTCCGTGTGGCCGTCGACGCGCAGGATCCAGTCGATCTTTTCCGGGAACCTGGCCGAGATCTGGCGGAGCGTGCGCGCCAGCTGGGCGAGCTGCTGGCGGCCGGCCTCGCCCAGCTCGGCCGAGCCCGAGCCGAACAGCACCTCGGACTGGAACACGAAGCGGTCGCCGACCACCCGGATGCCCGGGTGGTCGCCCAGCACCTTGCGCAGCCGGCCGAAGAACTCGGAGCGGTAGCGCGCCAGCTCCTGCACCTTGGTGGCCAGCGCCAAGTTCAGCTTGCGCCCCAGGTCGGCGATCTGCACGTCCTGCGCGCGGGTCTTGGTCTCGGCCAGGTCGAGCGCCTCGGAGAGCCGCGCGAGCTGCTCGCGCAGGGCCAGGATCTGGCGGTTCAGCAGGTCGACCTTGCGTTGCGCCTCGGTGCTGAGCTCGACCTGCGCGTCCCGGGCCTGCTCGGTGGTGGACAGCTTGAGGGCCAGCACGCTCGCGTCCTCCTCGGACTTGGCCAGGCGGCTCTCGAGCTCCGTGGCCTCCTTGTCGCGCGCGGCCAGGGCCGCCTCGGCGGCGTTCAGCTGCTGGGTCAGCTCGTCGCGCAGGGACTTCAGGATCGCGAGCTCGGCGAGCTGGGACTGGATCTTCTCCTTGTCCGCGTCGATCACCTTGTAGGCGTCCTCGAGGTCGGCCGCGACCTTGGCCGAGGCGTCCGCGGAGGTCGCCAGCTTGGCGGCCAGATCGTCGCGGAGCGCCTTCAGCATGGCGAGCTCGGCCAGCTGCACCTCGATCTTCTCCTTGTCGGCCTCGATCGTCTTGTAGGCGTCCTCCAGCTCGGCCGCGACCCGGTCGGAGCGCGTCTCGGCCTGGGTCAGCGCCGCCTCCAGGGTGTCGCGCTCCTCGGCCAGCGCCGCCAGCTGGGCCGAGAGCGATTCCTGCCGCGACAGCGAGGATTGCAGCTCGGAGGAGAGCTGGGCCACGTTGATGCGCAGCTCGGCGCCGGCCGCGCGCTCGAGAGACAAGAGGTCGGCCAGCTCCGAGACCTGGCGCTCGAGGCGCTGCAGCGCCTGGTCCTTGCCGGTCAAGGCCGTACTCAGGAAGTACTGGGCGACCATGAAGACCATGAGCACGAAGATGACGACCAGGAGCAGCGTTGCGAGGCCGTCGACGAAGCCCGGCCACATGTTGATCGCGCGCCGCCGGCCGCCGCGCCTCAGCGCATCCATGGCTCAGCCCCCCGCCGGACGCGCGTGGGGGTGCGTGTTTTCCCTCGCCCACTGGGAGAGGGAGGGGCCCGCGGAGCGGGAGGGTGAGGGCGGGTTGGTGCCCCGCTGTTCTCCAGGGATCCGGCGCGTTTCGGCAAGCGCCCGAACCAACGCGCCCGCTCGGCTTCGCCTCGCCACCCTCTCCCGAAGGAGAGGGTTTCTGCGGGCGCCTTCGCTCGCGTCGGCGCCACCTTGCGGAGATATCGTTCGGGCGTGCGTCATGTCATGGCGGCGGGTCAGCCCGCCTCGCTCTCTTCGGCGATGGCGGCGATGGTGCGGGCCAGGAGGCGGATCTCGCTGCGGATCTCCTGGACCATGTGGTCGCGGCCCTTGGCGGTCTCGCCGACCAGACGCTCCACGTGGCCGTCGAGGTTGCGGATGTGCCCGCGCGTCTGGTCGTCCAGCTTGAGCGTCGACAGGTCGAGGTCGGCGATGCGCTCGAACAGGGGCTTCAGCTCGCTCTGGATCTCGGCGAAGCGCATCAGGATGTCCTGCTCGGAGCGCATCTGGTCGCTCAGCATGCCGAGGCGCTCGGTCAGCTGGGCCAGGCTGCGGCTGGACTGGACCCGGTCCTCCTCGCCGCGGGTAATCGTGCGCTGCAGGGTAGGCCGGCACCGACTGCTCGCCCTCGCCGAAGCTGCTGCCGCCGCCCAGCTTGGTGACACCCGACAGCCACTCCTCCAAGTCGTTGACGAAGCGGTTGTGGGCGTGTCCGGCCTGCAGCTCCAGAAAGCCCAGCACCAGCGAGCCGGCGAGGCCGAACAGCGAGGAGCTGAAGGCCGTTCCCATGCCCGACAAGGGCTTGGAGAGGCCCGACTTCAGGTCCTCGAACATCAGCGCCGGGTCGGCGTTGACGCCGCTCAGGCCGGCGATCGTCTCGCCGACCGCGTTGACCGTGGTCAGCAGGCCCCAGAAGGTGCCGAGCAGGCCGAGCAAGATCAGCAGCCCGATCAGGTAGCGGGACAGGTCGTGGCCTTCCTCGATGCGGCTCTGGATGCCGTCGAGCAGGGTGCGCATGGACATGGTCGAGAGCGACAGCTTGCCGCGCTTCTCGCCGATCATGGTGGCCATGGGCGCCAGCAGGCGCGGCGGCCGGTCCTCGGACAGGGTGCCGGGGAAGATCAGGCCGCCCTGGCTCTCCCGGCGCAGGTGCTCGAGCCAGCGGATCTCGGGCCGGAGCATCAGGACCTGGCGGAAGATGTAGAGGATCCCGAAGATCAGCACGCCCAGGATCATGCCGTTCAAGGCCGCGTTGGCGAGAAAGGCGTCCTGCAGGTGCGGGGCGAGGAAGACGCAGACTCCCGCCACTATCAGCAGGAAGACCACCATGTGCATGAGATAACGCTGTGGGCGGGTCATGATCGGAAATTCTGCCTCGCGGGCTCCCTAAAATCGCCGCAGTCTGAGGGCCGACTGCGGCAAAACTTTGGCGCCGGCCCCCTGCGGGCCCCCCTGGAGGCCTCTCTGGAAGTCCCCCGGGCCGGTGGTCAGCGCCGGGCCTCCACGACGTCGACGCGGTCGGCCGGCCCCTCCTTGAACTTGCTGCCCAGGGCGCGAACGTCGACGCGCCCGGTCGCCACCCCTTTTTCGACCAGAAAGGCCCGGACTGCAAGAGCCCGCGACAAGGACAGGCGCCGAGCCCGGCTCGCGCCGGTCTCGCCGCCGGCGTAGGCGAGCAGCTGAACCCGCCGATCCGACTCGGCGCGGAGCTGTCCGGCCAGGGTTTCGAGGTCGCGCTTCGCCTGGTCCGACAGCTCGGCCGAGCCAGCGGCGAAGAGGAAGCGGTCGGATGCCAGTGCGGTCCCGGCCGGCGGCAGCGCCGCGCTCTGGGTCGCGGCCGGGTCCTGCCGCCGGGCGGCGGGCGGCGCCTCGGGAGGCGGGGGCGTCGCGGCCAACGGCGCCTCGGCGGCCGGAGCCTCGGGAGGCAGGGGGGTCACGGGGGGCTGCGGCGTCACGGGGGGCGGGGGCGTCACGGGGGGCGGGGGCGTTGCGACCGCCACCGCGGTGCCGGCTTCGGTGGCCGGGTCGGGCGCCGGGCTGGCCGCCTGGCTGGGCGGGGGCGGCGCGGGGGTCGCGGGCGGCGTCTCCGTAACGTCGGGCGCCGGGGCAGGAGCCGGGGCGGGCGCCGGGGCAGGCGCCGGGGCAGGGGCAGGAGCCGGGGCCGCTTCGGGGACTTGCACCGCCGGGCCGGCCCCGGTCGCCGGGTCGAGGGCCGCCAGGGGCTTGCGGCGCGGCCTGGCAGGCGGCTCGCCCTCGACCGGGCGCAGCGGCTGCACCAGCAGGCGGCTCGCCGGCATCCTGTCCGGCGGCGGCAGAAGCGCGGGCGCCGGCGCGAGCGTAAGCACCCGCTCTCCAGCGGCGGGGCCGGCCGCCGCCGCGCGGCCGAGATCGTTCAGGACCTCGGCGTTGACGACGATCCCGGACGGGACCGCGCGCTCGGGCGCGTCCGCCAGGACGGAGGCCGCCATGCCGGGGAGCAGCACCAGTGCCGCGGCCGCGTAGAAAGCCCAGGCCCGCCGCGCCGGGTGGCCGCGCTTCCGGCCCCGGTCGCCCGGCGTGCCTGCGGAGGAATGCCGTGTCGAGCCCATCGCGACGTTACCGTAAATGCGCCTGAATGCGGCGACAACCGGTTTGCAGCGCGCCGTCGCGCTCTAACCGCCGGCCGCCTCGGCCCGCGCCTGCCCGAGCAGCTTGGCGAGCGGCCGGTGCAGGCGGTCGTTCGCGGCCAGAACGCTGGCGCCGTCGAGCTGCAGCGGCTTGTCCTCGATCGTGCTGACGTAGCCGCCGGCCTCGCGCACCAGCAGTATTCCCGCCGCGATGTCCCAGGGCGACAAGTCGCGCTCCCAGAAGCCGTCGTAGCGGCCGGCGGCGACATAGGCCAGGTCGAGCGCGGCGGCCCCCCAGCGGCGCACGCCCGCGGTCTCGGCCATCACCATCCCAAGCTCGGCCTGGAAGGCGGAATGCTCGCCGTGGCCCTTGTAGGGGATGCCCGTGGCGATCAGGGCGGTGTCGAGGTGCTCGCGCGACGAGACCCGGATGCGCCGGTCGTCGAGATAGGCGCCGATGCCCTTCTCGGCCCAGAACAGGTCGTCCTTGACCGGGTCGTAGACCACGGCGGCGAGGATGTCGCCGGCCTCCTCCAGCGCGATCGAGATCGCGAAGTGGGGCAGGCCGTGCAGGAAGTTGCTGGTGCCGTCCAGCGGGTCGACGATCCAGCGCCGGCCGCCGGCATCCTTGCCGGGGGTGGCGCCCGATTCCTCCATCAGCAGGCCGTAGTCCGGCCGCGCCCGGCGCAGCTGCTCGCGCAGCACCTGCTCGGCGCGCAGGTCGGCGGCCGAGACGAAGTCGGCCGGGCCCTTGCGCGAGACCTGGAGGTTCGCGACCTCGCCGAAGTCGCGCTTGAGGCTCCGCGCGGCGCGGTCGGCGGCGCGGATCATCACGTTGATGGTGGCCGATCGCGTGGCCATGGTCCTGGGCCGTCCTTCCCGAGTGAGCGGGCCTTCCCGAGCGGGCGGGGCTCAGCCCTTGGCCCGCTCCATGTAGCCGCCGTCGGCGGTGTTGACCACGATCCGGGTGCCGGCCTCGATGTGCGGCGGCACCATGACGCGCACGCCGTTCTCGAGCGTGGCCGGCTTGTAGGAGGACGAGGCGGTCTGCCCCTTCACCACCGGGTCGGCCTCTACCACCGCCATGGTGACCGTCTCGGGCAGCATGACGCCGATCGCCTCGCCCTCGTAGGACTCGATGGTCACGATCATGCCGTCCTGGAGGAAGCGCACGGGCTCGCCGACCAGCTCGCCGTTCAGCGAGACCTGCTCGTAGGAGCCCTGGTCCATGAAGGTCAGCATGTCGCCCTCGGCGTAGAGGAACTGGTACTCTCTCTGGTCGAGGCGCACCCGATCGACGTCCTCGCTCGCCCGGAAGCGCTCGTTCAGCTTGGTGCCGTCGCGGATGTCCTTGAGCTCGACCTGCAGGTAGGCGCCGCCCTTGCCCGGCTGGGTGTGCTGGATCTTGACGGCGCGCCACAGGCGGCCCTTGTGCTCGATGACGTTGCCGGGACGGATGGCGTTGCCGTTGATCTTCATGGCGCGG
>CAMYMY010000398.1 GCA_947259625.1 uncultured Kiloniellales bacterium
GTGACGCACCGCCTGGCGCTCGACCATCCCGCGCGGGTCGAGAAGGCCGCCGTGCTCGACATCGCGCCGACCAAGACCATGTACGAGCAGACCGACAAGGCCTTCGCGACGGCCTATTACCACTGGTTCTTCCTGATCCAGCCCTTCGACCTGCCGGAACGCCTGATCGGCGCCGACCCGGACTTCTATCTGGAGCGCAAGATCGGCGCCTGGGGCAGGACCGAGAACGCCTTCGGGCCGGAGGCCCTGGCCGAGTACAAGCGTTGCTTCCGGGACCCTGCGACGATCCACGCCAGCTGCGAGGACTACCGGGCGGCGGCCGGCATCGACCTGGAGCACGACGCCGAGGACCTGGACCGCAGGCTCGCCTGTCCGCTGCTCGTGCTCTGGGGCGCCAAGGGCGTGGTCGCGCGCAGCTACGACGTGCTCGCGGTCTGGCGCGAGCGGGCCCGCCAGGTGAGCGGCCGGGCGCTCGACTGCGGCCACTTCCTGCCCGAGGAGGCGCCGGAGGAGACCCTGGCCGCGCTCTTGGCCTTTCTTTGACACCGGGGCTTTGCTTGAAAGTCACAAGCACCCCATATTAATGGACAGGGATAAGGGATTGTCGCCAAAGGGAGTTTTATGGCCGAAGCGCAAGGAAAGAAGAAGAAACCCGTAACAAGGCCGCCCAGGGCCAAGCGGCCGCCGACGCCCAAGCACCTGCGGGTCGGGTTTGCGGCGCGGCTCAGGAACTATTTCCTGGCTGGCATTCTGGTCACCGCGCCGCTCGGCATCACGTTCTGGATCGCCTGGAACCTGATCGAGTTCATCGACAACCGGGTGACGCCGCTGATTCCGCCGATATGGAATCCGGAGACCTATCTGCCCTTCGGCATCCCCGGCCTCGGCCTGGTCTTCGCGGTCGCCGTGCTCGCCGCGGTCGGCTTCCTGACCGCCGGTTTCGTCGGCCGGGGGCTCACGCGCACCGGCGAGCGGATCCTCGCCCGCGTCCCCGTGGTCCGTTCGGTCTACAGCGCCACCAAGCAGATCTTCGAGACCGTGCTGGCGCAGAAGTCCAACGCCTTCCGGCAGGTCTGCCTGATCGAATACCCCAGCCGCGGGGTCTGGGCGGTCGGCTTCGTCACCGGGCAGACCGTGGGCGAGGTCCAGGGCCTGACCGACGAGACGACGATCAACGTCTTCGTGCCCGCCACGCCCAACCCGACCACGGGATTCCTGCTCTTCGTGCCGCAGCGCGACGTGCATATCCTCGACATGACGGTGGAGGAGGGCATCAAGCTGGTCATATCGGGCGGCATCGTCGCGCCGCCCGACAACGGAGAGCGGCGGACCGGGCCCTCCGCGCCGGCCCCGGCGGCGGCGGCGGAGGAGGCGGCGAAGCCGGCGCCCCGCCGGGTCTCCCTGGCCGGCAAGCTGCGCAACTACTTCCTGGCCGGCGTCCTGATCACGGCGCCGATCAGCATCACGGTGTGGCTGGCCCTGAAGTTCGTCTCCTTCGTCGACAGCCAGGTCACACCGCTGATCCCGCCGCGCTGGAACCCGGAAAGCTATCTGCCCTTCGACATCCCGGGCCTGGGCCTTCTGGTGGTCTTCGTCGGGCTGACCGTGATCGGCATGTTCGCGGCCGGCTTCACCGGGCGCGTGCTCATGAGGTTCGGCGAGCGCCTGCTGGCGCAGGTGCCGGTGGTTCGCAGCATCTACGGCGCGGTCAAGCAGATCCTGCAGACGGTCCTGGCCAAGAAATCGAACGCCTTCCGCAAGGTCGTGCTGTTCCAGTATCCGCGCCCCGAGGTCTGGTCGATCGGCTTCCTGACCGGCAAGGCCGAAGGCCATATCCAGGAGATCGCCGACCGGGACGTGCTCAACGTCTTCCTGCCGACCACGCCCAACCCGACTTCCGGCTTCCTGCTCTTCGTGCCGGCCGCGGACGCCAAGGAGCTCACCATGACCGTGGAGGAGGGCCTGAAGATGGTCGTCTCCGGCGGCCTGGTGACCCCGCCCGACCGCCGCCCCGCCGCCCAGCGCGCGCAAGAGGCCGCCAGCCCGCAGGGCCACGACAGGACCGGCGATCCGGACCCGCGGAAAGAGCGCGCCTCCGGCGCCTGACCGGCCCTAAACGAGTCCGGCACCCGTTCTCGGTACTCCTTTCAACGGGTGAAGAAAAAGGTGGAAAAAGGTGTCAGGAACCTTTTTAGGCGGCTATTGTTTGTAAAAACCAAATGTTGCACAGTAATGAAGTTTCTTGAAAAAGGTTCCTGACACCTTTTTTGCTCAACCGGAGCGGAGGAACTTGACCGCCGCGTCGCGTTCGAAGAGGTAGAGCAGGGTGCGCAGCGCCTGGCCGCGCGGGCTCTCGAGCTCGGCGTCCTTGTCGAGGATCAGCTTGGCGTCGTCGCGCGCGGCGGCCAGCAGCTCGCCGTGCACCGCGAGGTCGGCCAGGCGGAACTCGGGAAAGCCGCTCTGGCGCGTGCCCAGCAGCTCGCCCGCGCCGCGCAGCCGCAAGTCCTCCTCGGCGATCCTGAAGCCGTCGTCGGTCTCGCGCAGCGTGCGGAGGCGCGCCCGCGCGGTCTCGCCCAAGGGCCCCTGGTAGAGCAGCAGGCAGGTGGATTTCGCCCGGCCGCGGCCGATCCGCCCGCGCAGCTGGTGCAGCTGCGCCAGGCCGAAGCGCTCGGCGTGCTCGATCACCATGACGCTGGCCGCGGGCACGTCGACGCCGACCTCGATCACGGTCGTGGCGACCAGCATTCTAAGCGGTCCCTCGGCGAAGGCCGCCATCGCGGCGTCCTTCTCCTTGCCCGTCATGCGCCCGTGCACCAGGCCGACGTTTTCGCCGAAGCGGGCCTTCAGGGCCGCGTGGCGCTCTTCGGCGGCGGCCAGGTCGCTCGCCTCGGATTCCGCGACCAGGGGGCAGATCCAGTAGGCTTTCGCGCCCTCGGCGAGCGCCCTGGCGACGGCCTCCGTGACCTCCGCCAGGCGGGTGAGCGGCAGGGCGCGGGTGTCGATCGGCAGGCGCCCGGCCGGCTTCTCGGTCAGCTGCGAGACCTCGAGGTCGCCGTAGGCGGTCAGCATCAGGGTGCGCGGGATCGGCGTCGCGGTCATGACCAGGACGTCGACCGCGCGTCCCTTGGCCGAGAGGGTGAGGCGCTGGTGCACGCCGAAGCGGTGCTGCTCGTCGATCACCGCCAGCGCCAGGTCGCGAAACGCGACGTCCTCCTGGAAGAGGGCGTGCGTGCCCACCGCGATGCCCGCCTCCCTACCGGCCAGGCGCGCCAGGATTGCTTCTCTCGCTTTGCCCTTGTCGCGGCCGGTCAGCACCTCGAGGCCGACACCGGCGGCCGCGGCTAGAGGTTGGAGCGTCTGATAGTGCTGGCGGGCCAGCACCTCGGTGGGCGCCATCAGCGCCGCCTGGCCCCCGGCCTCGACCGCGCTCAGCATGGCGAGCAAGGCCACGACCGTCTTGCCGCTGCCGACGTCGCCCTGGAGCAGGCGCAGCATGCGGCTTTCCGCCGCCATGTCCGCGGTGATCTCGGAAAGCGCACGCTCCTGCGCGCCGGTCAGGCGGTAGGGCAGGGCGTCCAGGACCGCGCCGCGCAGGCGGCCGTCGCCCTTCACCGAACGGCCGCGCTGCCGACGCTGGCGCGCGCGCA
>CAMYMY010000399.1 GCA_947259625.1 uncultured Kiloniellales bacterium
CGGCTGCGCAGGTCCAGCACCAAGCCGCGCACGATGCGCATGATGCCCGGGGCCGAGGCGAAAGTCACCGCGATCACGACACGCTGCTGCTGGCCGCCCGAGATCTGATGCGGGTAGGAGCTCATGACCCGCTCGGGATCGGGCAAATGCACGTCGGCCAAGATCTTGATCGCCCGGCTGTAGGCCTCTTCCTCGGTGATGTCTTCGTGGCAGAGCGGCACCTCCATGAGCTGCCGGCCCAGGGTCATGCTGGGGTTGAGCGCGGCCATGGGCTCTTGATAGACCATGGCGATCTCGTTGCCGCGCAGCTGGCGCAGTTCCTCCTCGCTCAGTGTCGCCAAGTCCCGGCCCTTGTAGACGATGCTGCCGCCGACGATGCCGCCGTTGTTCCCCATGTACTGCATGATCGCCATGGCAACCGTCGACTTGCCGCAACCGGATTCGCCGACCAGTCCGACACTGTCGCCCTGACGCAGCGTCAAGTTGAAGTCGACCACCGCCGGAATCTCGCCGGCGCGGGTGAAATAGGAGATGCTGAGGTCCTTGCACTCCAGGATCGGACCGTCGTAGTCCTTGCCGTTGGTGGACATGGGCCGCCTCCCTAATCTCTCAGTGACACTTCGCGCAGGCCGTCGGCCAGCAGGTTGAACCCGAGCACCAGCGAGGAGATTGCCAAGCAGGGGAACAGTGCCATGTGCGGAAAGGCCATGGCCATCTGACGAGTTTCGTTGATCATGCCGCCCCAATCCGGGTCGGGCGGCGGCAGGCCGAGACCGAGGAAGCCCAGCACGCCGATGGTGATGATCACGTAGCCGAGCCGCAGGCAGGCATCGACGATCAGCGGCCCGCGCGCGTTCGGCAGGATTTCCACCGCCATGATCCGCCAGGGCGGTTCGCCGCGGGTCTGAGCCGCGAAGACGTACTCGCGGCTGCGCAGGTCCAGCACCAAGCCGCGCACGATGCGCATGATGCCCGGGGCCGAGGCGAAAGTCACCGCGATCACGATGTTGACCGCCGATGCGCCGATCGTGGCGATGATGATCACGTAGAGCACCAGGACCGGGAACGACAGAATGACGTTCGCCATGAAGGACAGGATCTCGTCGGTCAGGCCGCCTACATAGCCCGCCGCCAAGCCCATGGGAATGCCCACCGAATAGGCGCAAACGGTGGCAAGCGGCCCATAGATCAGCACCTGACGCGCTCCGTGCATGATCCGGCTCAGGATATCGCGGCCGATGTGGTCCGTGCCGAGCAGGAACATACCGCCGTCCGGTGCCTCGGTGCCCGGCATGACCAGAGGCATGATGGTTGCGTTCGGCGGAAACGGTGCCAGCAGGTCCGCAAAGATCGCCACCAGGACCCAGAAAAGAATGATCGCCAGACCGACCATGCCCACCGCGCTCTCACGCAGCAGCGCAAGGCTCTTGAAGGCACGCAGAATGGAGGATTCACGCCGCGGAATTTCGATCGTCTGTTCGCTCATCTCGCGCCCCTCCTAGCTGAACCGGATGCGCGGGTTGAGGTAGGTGTAGCCGACGTCGGCGATGGTCTGCGTGGCCACGGCGACGAAAACGGCCACCATGGCGCAGGCCTCGATCACGAAGATGTCCGAATTGAGCGACGCCTCGAGCAGCAGCGCCCCGAAACCCTTGTAGGCGAAGTAGTACTCGACGACGATCACGCCGGAGAGCAGCCAGTTGATCTGCAGCATGATGACCGTGAAGGGCGTGATCAGGGCGTTGCGCAGGGCATGCCTCATGATCACCGTCTTGTAGGGCAGGCCCTTCAGCATCGCGGTGCGAATGTAATGGGTCAACATGACCTCGGCCATCGAGGCCCGTGTCATGCGTGTGACATAGCCGAAATCGTAGACCGCCAAGACCATCACGGGCAGGATCAGTTGCTTTAGATCGAAGCCTTCGGACATTCCGCTCGTGCCGGGCAGGAGGTCGAGCAAGAATACGAAGACCGCCGAGAGCAGCACCGCGCTGGCGAATTCGGGGACCGAGGTGGTGACGATCGAGGAGACCGAAATCGTCCGGTCCAAGGTCGAGCCCTCGCGCATGCCCGCGAGGACGCCCAGGATAAGCGATACCGGCACCACCACGCCCAGAGTCGCCAGGGCGAGGATCCCGGTGTTGGCCAAGCGCGGCCAGAGCACCTCGCCGACCGGGACCTTGAAGCGGATCGAGTTGCCGAAATCGCCGATGACGAAATTGCCGAGCCAGCGGAAGTAGCGTTCGTAGATCGGGTCGAAGTAACCGTGGGCCTCGAGCCAGAGGTTGCGCTGCTCCTCCGAGGAATACGGGCCGAGCACCTTGGTGGCGACGTTGCCCGGCGATATCTCGAGCAGCAGGAACAGCAGCAGCGATACGACCAGCATGGTGAGCACCATGGTGCCGCATCGCCTCAGAACAAAGATCATCATGGCCGGCTACCCCCTCCCGTTCCCCGGTCCTTCGGCGGACCACCTCGCGGGGCCGCCACCGAAAAACGGCCGCGGGGGGCCAGCCCCGCGGCCGTTGTGTCTGGTCAGGCGAGCCAGATCTTATTGAACTGGTGGTATTGCGTCGGATGCATCTCGTAGCCGCGCACCTGCTTGGTGGTGGCCGAGAAGACGGCGCGCCAAAGCGGTTGGGCGATGACCGCGTCGTCCTGCAGGATCTTTTCCACCTTTTCCATGACCTTGCGCCGCTCGCCGGCGTCGAGAATGCCGCCGGCCTCGTCCAGCGCCTTGTCGAAGTCCTTGTTGCAATACGCGCTCTCGTTCCACGGCACGCCGCAGCGATACCCCAGGTTCAGAACCATGACCCCGAGCGGCCGGTGCGTCCAGGAGGTGAAGCCGAAGGGCGTCTTGTCCCAGACGTCCCAATAGCTCGCGCCCGGCATGGGGTTGAGCTGCAGGTCGATACCCGCCGGCGCGCACTGCTCCCTGAAGGCCTGCATCGCCGCCAAGTGCCACGGCTCCGCCGACCCCAAGTCGATCTTCACCTTGAGGCCATCCTTGTACCCCGCCTCGGCCAGAAGCGCCTTGGCCTTTTCATGGTCCTGCTTGAGCTTCGGCAGCTCGAAGTACTCGGGATGGATCGGCGCCACGTGGTGGTTCTCGCCGGCCGCCCCGCGGCCCCGATAGGCGATGTCGAGGATCGCCTTGTGGTCCATGCAGGCCGCTACCGCCTGGCGCACCCGCCGGTCGTCGAAGGGTTTCTCGGTCACGCGCATGCGCGCCACGCCGGTCTGCGCCGTCACCGCCTGGTGCAGCACGGCGTCGGGCAGACGCTCCACCAGGTCGGTGCTCGTGTTGGCCACCTCGTAGAGCATGTCCGCCTGCTTCGAGGCTAGCGCCGCGACACCCGCCGTCGGATCGTCGCCGTGATCGATATAGAGAATCTCGTCCAGATAGACGTCGCCGCCCCAGTAGGCCTCCGGCCGGCGTTTCAGCACGCACCTCTCGCCGACCCGGAACTCCGTCAGGGCGAAGGGTCCCGTCCCGACCGGGTTCTTCGACAAATCGCCGCCTTCCTCGTCGAAGCGCCGGTGCACGATGGCCGTCGGGTAGTTGTAGAGGTTCTCCGGAATCGACAGCACGGCGGACGTCAGGTGGAGGCGCACCGTGTGGCCGTCGACCTTCTCGACCGCCCCGCCTTCTTCCCGGTGTCGACCTCCTCGGTCATCTGCGGAAACAGACCCAGGTTGGACGAGCCCGTCTTCGGGTCGAGCCAGCGCTTGAAGTTGTGCACTACGTCGTCCGCCCCGAAATCGTCCCCGTTCGACCACTTGACTCCCTTGCGCAGCTTGAAGGTCCAGGACTTCAGGTCGTCGGACGCCTCCCAGCCCTCCGCCAGATAGGGCCGCGTGATGTTATCCGGCCCCGTGACCGTCATGTACTCCAGGACATGGCGCGTCTGGTTGGACATCTGCGTCCAGTCGTAGGTCGCCGGGTCGTCCATCCGCTGAACGCGCATGGAGCAGCGCAGCCGACCGCCTTTCTTGGGAGTCTCAGCCGCGCTCGCCCTCGGCACGGCGGTTTCCCCGGTGATCCGGCCCGCAAGGCCATAAGCCGCCGTTGCCGAAACGCCCAGCAAGGTCGCGGTGCGCAAGAACTCTCGGCGGTCCACCTCGCCCCGCCGAAGAGCCTCACACAGCTCCGGGACATACGGGTGCACCCTCTTCCCGTCTTCATTCTGCAGTTCCTTCGGCATGTCGTGCTCTCCCTGTTGAAGGTGTTGTATGGGGCAGGTGTTACGGTTGTCCGTGGTCCGGCGTCCGGTGGCAATACCACCGTCCGTCACGTCGCGATGTCGACGATTCCATTCCTAGACGCGGTAATGGAGGAGTCCCTCCGGCGGCCTGCATCGCCAAGGCTGGAACGAGTGCCGCACGCTCGTCCCCCATGGAAGCTCGAGACTGTTTCAACGCCTCCCCCAATTCGCGGCGCCGGCCCTTTCCGGGTCCTGCCGCATCCTTATCCTTAGTTAGTTCGCACTACTGCTTGGAACAGCCTAACAAACTTTTCGCGGCGGCGTCACCCCTGGTTCCCGACCGTTATTGTTCCATCGCGGACATACTCTAACTGACTCTAACTGATTCGGCCGGTATTTGGGTGCTGAATGGACCCGGCCGCATCGGCGAGGACGGACCTGGCCGCGGCGTACGCCCGGTCGGGGCCGGCCGGGTCGGCGACCACGAAGCTCGTGACCCCAGCGGTGTTGTCCGAAAAGAGATCCGCTCGAATCTGCAGCCGCCAAACGCCCGGACCTGGGGCGGCGAGGTACGGGT
>CAMYMY010000400.1 GCA_947259625.1 uncultured Kiloniellales bacterium
TCATGAGCGGTCTCCCATGCTTGAGGCTCGGCGCCGGCCAGTCCGGCGCAACCCTCGTATTTGCATGCGCCGAGGCCGCTCACTTCAACCTCTCACACGGACATATGGACTGAGCTTGTCGAAGGATGAGACTTCCGCACTCCGCGTACCTGCCTCACGCGGCATCGCCGGCCTGTGCGCCCTTGCGCTGGTGGCGCGGGTCCTCATCGGCGACGGCGGCCGGATCGCCGTCGAAGACGATGCGCTCTTCGCCGGCCAGCGCGATGAAGCGCCGGCCCTTGGCCCGGCCGACCAGGGTCAGGTTCGCCTGGCGCGCCAACTCGACGCCCCAGGCGGTGAAGCCGGAGCGCGAGACCAGGATCGGGATGCCCATCTGCACGGTCTTGATGACCATCTCGGAGGTCAGGCGGCCGGTCGTGTAGAAGATCTTGTCGCCCGGGGCGATGCCGTGGACGAACATGTAGCCGGCGATCTTGTCGACCGCGTTGTGCCGGCCGACGTCCTCCATGTAGACCAGCGGCCGGTCGCCCTGGCAGAGCACGGAGCCGTGGATCGCGCCGGCGCCCAGATAGAGGCTCGGCGTGGTGTTGACCTTGCGGCTCAGGCTGTAGAGCCAGGAGGTCTTGAGCTTGGCCTCGGCCGGCAGCTCGATCTGCTCGAAAGTCTCCATCAGGTCGCCGAACACCGTGCCCTGGGCGCAGCCCGATGTCCGCACCTTCTTCTTGAGCTTCTCCTCATAGTCGGTCTCGCGCTCGGTCCGCACCACGGCCACGTCCAGGTCCTCGTCGACCTCGACCGCGGTGATCACGTCGTCCGGCCTCAGCATGTTTTGGTTCAGCAGGAAGCCGATCGCCAGATAGTCGGGGTAGTCGCCGATCGTCATCATGGTGACGATCTCCTGGCTGTTCAGGAACAGGGTCAAGGGTCGCTCGACCACGACCCCGGTCTCGATCCGCTCGCCGTCCTGGTCGACCCCCCGGACCCGCTCGGTCAGCCGCGGGTTCTGCGGGTCGGGCGCCAGGAGGAATTCGGCCCGGGCCGCCGGATCGGCCGCCTTGGGCCTGGCCCGCCGGACGGTCTTGACCTCGCCGCTGCCGGCTTGGTCGTTCATGCTTCCCACCTCTCGCTCCCTTAAGGTCAATATGCGCCCGGCCTCGGTGCGCCGCAAGACCACGGCCGACCAAGGCCATTCATGCACTATTTTCAAGCTGGCCCATATACTGTAGAAAACGCATAAGAACACAGGAATTTGCAGAAGGAGCGGGGAGCGGCTGGCCGATGGACGACTTCGCGGGGGCCTTTTCAACGGCCTTCAGGCTGATCGCCACGCTCGACCCCGGCCTGGCCGAGATCGTCGGGCTGTCGCTCAGGGTCAGCCTCGTGGCCGTGGGCCTGGCGGCGCTGGTCGGCCTGCCGCTGGGCGCGGCGCTGGCGCTGCTCCGCTTTCCCGGGCGCCGGGCGCTCACGGTCGCCATGAACGCGCTCATGGGCATGCCGCCGGTCGTGGTCGGCCTGATCGTCTATCTGCTGCTCTCCAGGGCAGGGCCGCTCGGCGTGCTCGGCCTGCTGTTCACGCCGACGGCCATGATCGTCGCCCAGTTCCTGCTGGTCGTGCCGATCATCGCGGCGCTGGCCCGCCAGGTGGCCGAGGACCTCTGGGCCGAGTACGAGGAGCAGCTGCGCTCGCTCGGCTGTGCGCCCGCCCGGGCGATCCCGACGCTGCTCTGGGACGGCCGCTTCAGTCTCATCACGGCGGTTCTGGCCGGCTTTGGGCGGGCCAGCGCCGAGGTCGGCGCGGTGATGATCGTCGGCGGCAACATCGACCACGTCACCCGGGTCATGACCACGGCCATCGCGCTGGAGACGGCGCGCGGCGACCTCGCCCTGGCGCTCGGCCTCGGCGTGATCCTGATGGTCCTGTCGCTCATGATCAACGGCGCCGCCTTCGTGCTCGGCGAGACTGCCAGGGCGGGCGCCCGATGAGCGCCTCGATCCTGCCCGGCCGCCTGGAGGGCCTCGGCTTCGAGGCCGGCGGCCGGCGCCTGATCGACGGCCTGACGCTCGCCTTCGAGGCCGGGCCGCGCACGGTCATCCTGGGGCCGAACGGCGCCGGCAAGAGCCTGACGCTCCGGCTCGCCCACGGCCTCCTCGCGCCCAGCGCCGGCCGGGTCGTCTGGCGGACCGCCGGGGCCGGGCGGCGCCAGGCCCTGGTGTTCCAGCGCCCGGTCATGCTGCGCCGCTCGGCCGCCGCCAACGTCGACTACGCGCTGGCCCTGCGCCGCGTGACTGGCGCCGAGCGGGTCCGGCGCCGGGACAGGGTGCTGGAGAGAACGGGCCTCGCGGAGCTGGCCCGGCGGCCCGCCCGCGTGCTCTCGACCGGCGAGCAGCAGCGTCTGGCCCTGGCCCGCGCCTGGGCGATCGAGCCCGAGGTCCTGTTTCTCGACGAGCCCACGGCCAGCCTCGACCCGGCGGCGACCCGCGCCGTCGAAGCGATCGTGAACGCGATCCACAAGGCCGGCACCAAGATCATCATGACCACGCACGACCTGGGCCAGGCCCGACGCCTGGCCCACGAGATCGTGTTCCTGCACCGAGGGCGCCTGCTCGAGCACGCCCCGGCCGAAACGTTCTTCGACACCCCCGCAAGCGCCGAGGCGCGCGCCTTCCTGAATGGAGACCTGCTGTGGTGACTCTGTGGAGACATTGCCTTGCCGTCGTTGCGGCCCTCACCCTGCCGCAGTCCGCCCCGGCCGCCGAGCGCTACATCACCGTGGCCTCGACCACCTCGACCGAGGCCTCTGGCCTGTTCGAGCACCTGCTGCCCGGCTTCACGGAGACGACCGGCATCGAGGTGCGCGTGGTCGCGGTCGGCACCGGACAGGCGCTCAAGCTGGCGCGCAGCTGCGACGCCGACGTGCTCTTCGTGCACCACAAGCCTTCGGAAGAGATCTTCGTCGCCGAGGGTTTCGGCGTCGCGCGACACGACGTCATGTTCAACGACTTCGTCGTCGTCGGCCCCGAGGCGGATCCCGCCGGCATCCGGGGCGAGGCGGACGTCGCCAAGGCCCTGACGGCCATCGCCGCGGCCAAGACTCCCTTCGCCTCGCGCGGCGACGACAGCGGCACCCACAAGAAGGAGCGCGGCCTCTGGCAAGCGGCCGGCCTCGACGTCGCGGCCGCCAGCGGCACCTGGTACCGCGAGACCGGCGCCGGCATGGGCGCGACGCTCAACACCGCCGCGGCCATGGGCGCCTACGCGCTCACCGACCGCGGTACCTGGCTGGCCTTCAGGAACAAGGGTGGGATGGCGTTGCTCTCCGAGGGCGACCCGCGCCTGTTCAACCAGTACGGCGTCATCCTGGTGAGCGAGGTGAAGTGCCCGCAGACCAAGAGCGCGCCCGCCCAAGCCTTCCTCGACTGGCTGATCGCGCCGACGGGCCAGCAGGCCATCGCCGCCTTCAAGCTGGGCGGCCAGCAGCTGTTCTTCCCCAACGCCGCCAGCGGCGGCTCCTAGGACAACCTTAAAAAGGTGTCAGCCTTAAAAAGGTGTCAGGAACCACACTGCACGACGCTATTGCTGAGAGCGCGGGAATCTGATGGTCTGAACGATTCTATCTTGCAAATGGAGTCGCCCAGTGT
>CAMYMY010000401.1 GCA_947259625.1 uncultured Kiloniellales bacterium
GGATCGCGGCCTCTACGACTGGACGGAGGACCGGCCGATCGACGCGCCGCGGTAGCCGATCGCCATGCGCACGGCGCCGCCGCGCCCTGGCGCTCGCCGCCTCACTCCAAAAAACGCACGCCCAGCTTGCTGCGGTAGCGCCAGCAGACGTGGCAGCGATAGCTCGGGCCGTGCTGGATCTTCAAGGTGAAGACGTCCGGACAGCGTAGCGCGTCCTCGGGCTGCAGCGCGGCGCCCTGGTCGGACAGGTTGAGGACGACGCAGTCCATGGTGCAGGTCGCCGCCCGGTAAACGATCCGGCCGGCCTTGATGACGCTGCCCCGGATCCCGTGCCGGCGCTCGGGCACCGGCGGGGCGGGCGGCGTCTCGTCCCGCGGCGTCTCCTCCCGGGGCGCGTCGCTGGGCGCGTGGGTGGGCGGCGCCTTGGCCGGCCGGGCACGCGCGAGCGCGGCGTCGATGCGGGCGGCCAGCTCCCTCTTGCCGTAGGGCTTGATCAGGTAGTCGACGACGCCCAGGCTGAGGCCCTTGACTGCCTCGTCCCGCTCGACCAGTCCCGATTGCAGGATGACCGGCGTTTCCAGCCCGGCCGCCCGGATCTGCTGGAGCACCTCGTAGCCGTCGATGCCCGGCAGCATGACGTCCAGCAGAACGACGTCGTAGGCCCCGCGCAGGGCCAGGGCCGCGCCGGCCTCGCCGCGCGACACCCAATTGTGCTCGTGGCCAAGGGACAAGAGCATCAGCTCTATGCCCCTGGCGGTCTCTTCGTCGTCTTCGATCAGAAGCACGTTCATCGGCCGTTCCCGCGGGCCTATGGCGCCTTGCCCGCCCGGGGCGAGGCTCGCACCCATTTGTAAACAAACCGACAAAGCCCGGCCTTCGGCGGACTAAACACTGGACGGCGGCCCCCGCCGTGGGGCAAGCAGGGTGGGCCGCAAGGGAGAGCCGTCCTCCATGGAGCCCACCGTCGCCGTCCTGGTGCTCGTCTCGGCGACGATGCATCCGATCTGGAACGCTCTGGCCAAGCGCGACGGGGATCCCGAGTGGATGTTCTTCTCCCTGCTCCTGCTGACCACCGCGTTTGGCGGCGGCCACGCGCTCGTGGTCGGCGAGGACCTGTCGATCGGCCGGGCCTGGCCCTTTCCGCTGATCTCGGCGGCCGGGCTCTCGCTCTACGGCATCGCCCTGGTGCTGACCCTGCGGCGCGGCGACCTGTCGGTCTATTACCCGATCATCCGCTCCTCGCCGCTGTTCATCGTCCTGGTCGGCTACTTCCTGCTCGGCGAGCGCTATTCGGCCAGCCTGCTGCTCGGCATCGGCCTGGTGCTGGGCGGCGCGATCCTGCTGCAGTACCGGCGCGGCGCGCGGCTGCTGCACGATCCGCTGACTCTGGGCCTCGCGACCCTCGCGATGGCGGGCAGCGGCACCTACTCGATCTCGGACGCCCGCGGCGTGCAGCTGGTCGAGCCGATGTTCATGTTCTTCTGGTCGGGGGCGCTGGCCCTGCCGGTCTTCGCCGCCTTCCTGTGGCTGATCCACCGACGGCGCGACGACAGCGCCTTCGCACGCTTCGCGGCCGGCTGGGCGACGCGGCCCTGGCGCCACCTGGCGGTCGGCGTGCTCGCCTACGCCTCCTACCTGCTGCTGCTGACCGCCTACCAGCTGGGCGGCAACGTCGCGGCCGTGACCTCGGTGCGCCAGGCCTCGATCCCGATCTCGGTCCTGCTGGGCGGCCTGCTGCTCAAGGAGATCGGGATCCCGGCCCGCTTCGCCTGGTCGCTGGTGCTGGCGGCGGGCATCGTGGTGATCATCCTGTCGCGCTGAGCACGGCCGCAAAAAACGGTGTCAGGAACCTTTTTTCCATGAATTATAACGTCTTTTCAAAATATTGAATACAGAATAAATTCCTGAGAAAAAGGTTCCTGACACCTTTCCTATCAATTCGGGCGGTCCTCGCGCTTGATGTAGCGGCCGTCCTCGATGCCGGAGAAGATGTTGGAGACCTGCGGGTGGGAGACCGGCTTGCCAGTCTCGTCGGGCAGCAGGTTCTGCTCCGAGACGTAGGCGATATAGGTGGTCTCGTCGTTCTCGGCCAGCAGGTGATAGTAGGGCTGGTCCTTGGCCGGGCGAATGTCCTCGGGAATCGCCAGCCACCATTCCTCGGTGTTGGAGAAGACCGGGTCGACGTCGAAGATCACGCCCCGGAACGAGAAGACCCGGTGGCGTACGATCTCGCCGATGTGGAACTTGGCGGTCCTGATGGTCATTGGCTCTCGGTCTGTTGTTTGCTTCGGCCTTGCAAGAGCGGTCAGGCCCGTTGGTCCTAATTTGGCGTGCCCGGCCCGGCCATACAAGCCCCGCGGCCGGGGGCCGAGGTTCGGCGGCGCGGGCGCTCAGGCGGGGACTTCGAGCCCAGCCTCGACTGCCAGCGCGGCGGGGCCGGCGTCCGCCACCGCGACACAGCGCTCGGGCCGGAAGCCGTTGAAATCCGTCCTGAGCCCGAAGGCGTAGGCGCCCAGCATGCCGACCTCGATCCAGTCGCCCGGGCGGGCGTCGCGCGGCAGGACGAAGGGATAGCCGAGCACGTCGAGGCCGTCGCAGGTCGGCCCGTAGATCGTGAACGCCGCGGTCTCGGCCGCCGCGGGGCCCGACGGGCGCAGCAGGCGCACCGGATAGACCGTGCCGATCTTGGTGCCCGACAGGCTGCCGTAGATCCCGTCGTTGAGGTAGAGCGCCTGATCCCGGCGGTGCTGCACCTGCGCCACCACCGACACGGCCTCGGCGACCAGGGCGCGGCCCGGCTCGCACATGACCACGCAGTCGCCGGGCGGACCCAGATGCCGGAGGCCCTCGTCGATCGCCCGCATGAAGCTCTCGAGCGCCGGCACGGGGGTCTCGTAAGCCGAGGGGAAGCCGCCGCCCACGTCCAGCCAGGCGAGCGGGACGCCGGCCGACGCGGCCACCTCGCCGGAAAGCTCGAGCGCCCGTCGATAGGCCCCCGGCTCGGTGCACTGGGAGCCGACATGGAAGCAGAGCCCGGCCTGGCAGCCCGCCGCCGCCGCCGCCCTGAGGAGCGCCGCGGCCTGTTCCGGCCCGGCGCCGAACTTGCCGGACAGGTCGAAGAGCGCGCCCTGGCCCGGCGTGGCCAGGCGCACCATGACGGCCAGGTCCGGCGGCGCGCCGCCCAGCACCCGGACGATCTTGTCGAGCTCGTCGGCGTGATCGACCACGAAGTGCCGCACGCCGTGGGCCCGGTAGGCGTCGCGGACCGCCGCCTCGCCCTTGACCGGATGCATGAAATAGCACGTCGCCTCGGGAAAGCGCCCGGAGACGAGCGCGATCTCGCCGAGCGACGCGGTGTCGAAGTGACGAATGCCGGCGGCGTAGAGCAGGTCGAGCACCTCGCCCTGCGGGTTGGCCTTGACGGCATAGAGCACCCGCCCCGGAAAACGCTCCAGGAAGCGCCCGGTGGCCCGCCGGAACAGCGCCGGCCGCAGGCAGTAGACCGGCACCTCCGGCCTGAGCTTTGCAACCATCTCCTCGGCGTCGGCGAACTCGCGCAACATCTCGTGTCCCCTCCGGTCGTACCGCAAGTCGTCCCAAGGCGTGCGCAACCTTAATTAGGGTCAGACCCCA
>CAMYMY010000402.1 GCA_947259625.1 uncultured Kiloniellales bacterium
ACAGAAGGTTCTGCCGATCCCGGTAGCTTGCCCAGGGGGCGATGGCCGAGGAAGTGGATTGGCGAGATGACCTCGACAGCCTGCCTACGAGAAGAGGGTGCCGGCCGCGTTCGGGCGGCCGGCCGGGGCGGCATCCGCTTGAGGTCCGGAGCGGCCTAGCCCGCTCCCTTCGGCGTGCCCCAGAGGCGGCAGGCGCGGCACCGGATCCGGGCCGGCAGAAGCCGCCAATGGAGAGGAGCGCCGCCATGTTCAAGCCACACAAGACATCATCGCTGGGGCTGGCCTTGCTGGCCGCGACCTGCCTGACGCCGCCCACGGCGGCGCTGGCCGAGCCCGGCGACCCGCTGGGGGGCGAGTTCCGGGTCAACAGCTATGTGATCGGTTCGCAAGGCTACCCCTCCGTGGCCTCGGACGCCGAAGGCAACTTCGTCGTGGCCTGGGCCAGCCTCGACCAGGACGGCGACGGCCATGGCGTCTTCGCCCAGCGTTACGATGCCTCGGGCACGCCCCAAGGGGCCGAGTTTCAAGTGAATACCACCACCGCTGGCGCTCAATGGATCCCGAAGGTCGCGATGAACGCCGACGGCGATTTCGTCGTGGTTTGGGAGGACCGAAGCGGCAACGACGGCAGTGACTTCGGAATCTTCGCCCAGCGGTTCAATGCCACGGGCGATCCCCAGGGCGACGAGTTTCAGGTCAATACCTATACGACGGATTCTCAGTGGAACCACGACGCCGCCATGGATGCCGACGGGAATTTCGTGGTGGTTTGGCAGAGCAATTTCCAGGACGGAAACGGCGGGGGAATCTTCGCCCAGCGCTACGATTCCGCCGGCGCGCGCCGGGGCGAGGAATTTCAGGTCAATACCTACAACGCACATCAATCCTTGCCGAGCGTCGCGATGGATGCCGGCGGCAATTTCGTGGCCGCCTGGACCGATTGGGACCAGGACGGCAGCCTTGGCGGTATCTTCGCCCGGCGCTACGACGCCGCGGGGGATGCCCAGGGTGTCGAATTTCAGGCCAATCCCACGAGCGCGGGTTCCCAGGCCTATCCGGACGTCGCTATGGATGCCGACGGCGACTTCGTCGTGGCCTGGGAGGGCGCAGGTGTTTCTTCGATCGACATCTTCGCTCAACGCTACAACGCAAATGGAGAGCGGCAAGGACCGGAGGTCCGCGTCAACTCGACGACCGCCGGTAGCCAGTACATCCCGGCGGTCGAGATGGACGCGGACGGCGATTTCGTGGTGGTTTGGGAGGATCGCGGCGGCGCCGACGGCAGTTATCTCGGCGTCTTCGCCCAGCGCTTCGATGCCGCGGGGGGCACTCAAGGCACGGAGTTCCAGGTCAATAGCTTCACAGCCAACAGTCAGGGGCTGCCGGCGCTCGCCATGGACGCCGATGGTGACTTCGTCGTGACGTGGAACGGCGCTGGAACAGGAGACGGCGATGGCGTCTTCGCCCGGCGCTTCCAGGGCGACGGGCCGGTGGCCGGGGACTTCACCGTGGACGGACGGGCTGACATCCTGTGGCGCAACACCGACACCGGGGTCACGGCGATCTGGAAGATGGACGGCTTTGCCATGGACGGCTCGGCCTCGATCGGCGCGCCGCCCCTGGAGTGGCAGGTTCAGGGCCTGGCCGACTTCGACGGCGACGCCCGCGCCGATATCCTGTGGCGCCACGGCACAAGCGGCAACACCGTCATCTGGAAGATGAACGGCCTGGCCATGGACGGCTCGGCCTCGATCGGCACGCCGCCTCTGGTCTGGGACCTGGAAGGCGCCGGCGATTCCGACGGCGACCGCAAGGCCGACATCCTGTGGTGGCGCAACTCGAGCACCGAATACAGCGTCGTCTGGAAGATGGACGGCTTCGTCCGGGAGGCCGAAGGCGGTATCGGCAACGTGCCCCTCGTCTGGGAGGTGCAGTAGGGCGGCCAAGCGGCTCACAGCGCCCAAAGCGACAGCGCCGGGACGAAGGCCAACAACAGGACGACGAACAGCATGGAGAGCACGTAGGGCACGGCCCGGCGTGCGATGTCGAGGACCGATTGGCCGGTCAGGCCGGAGAGCACGAAGAGGTTGAGGCCCAAGGGCGGGGTGATGAAGCCGACGCCCAGCGAGGTCACCATGAAGATGCAGAAGTGGATGTCCTCCATGCCGATCTCCTGCGCCAGCGGCAGCATGATCGGCGACAGGATCACGATATTCGGCGTGGTCTCCATGACGCAGCCGGCGACGATGAAGATGACCAGCATCATCAGGACAATGAGCACGGGCTCGTCGGTCATCGCGGTGATGCTCTGCACGAAGGTCTGCGGCACCTCGAGCGCCGCGAGCGTCTGAGCCAGGGGCAGGGCGAAGGCGATGATCGGCACGATCACGCCGTTCACCTTGGCCGAGCTCTCGAGCATCTTGGGGAAATCGGCCAGCGTCAGGGTGCCCTGCAGCAGGCCGATCGCGATCGTCGTCACCACGGCGATCGCCGCGGCCTCGGTCGGCGTGAACACGCCCGAATAGATGCCGCCCAGGATGATGAAGGGGATCAGGAGCGCGAACTTGCCGTCCCACACGGCGGCGAGCCAACGCCGGAACGAGAAGCGATCGTGCGAGTTCTCGTAGCCGCGCCGGCGGTTCACCACGATGTTCGTCAGCATGATCGAGACCATGATCATGACGCCGGGCACCGCGGCCGCCAGGAACAGGGTCGAGGCCGAGATACCCAGGATCAGGCCGATGATGATGTAGGCGATCGAGGGCGGGATCAGGATGCCGGTGCAGGCGCCCGAGGCGATCAGCGCGCAGGCGTAGGGCGCCGGATAGCCGCTCTCGACCAGGCGCTTGTAGGTGATCCGCCCGACCGCCGCGGCCCCCGCCGCGTCGGAGCCGGAGATGCAGGAGAAGAAGCCGCAGCCCAGAACCGTGGAGGTACCGAGACCCGTGCGCAGGCTGCCCATGGTCGCTTCGGCCACGTCGAGCAGCTTGCCGGACAGGCCCGAGCGCACCAGCACGTCGCCGGTCAGGATGAACAGCGGGATCGCGATCAGCGCGAAGGCGTCGATGCCCGAGAACAGTGCCTCGCCGAACAGGGTGAGCGGCAGCACCCCGGTCGCCCAGAGCAGCCCTAGGGCGGCGAAGCCGAGCGCCACCCAGACCGGCACCGCCATGGCGAAGAGCGCCACCATGAAGAGCAGCGGCAGGCCGACCGACCAGCCCAGCTCGGTCGATGCCTCGGGAATGCCGTAGAGGTTGTACATTTCGGTCAGTCGAACAGCCGGCGGCCGGTGAAGACCGGGCGTCCGGCGCGCAGGTCGCCCAGGTCGCGCAGGATCGACTGCACGAGCCGGACCATGACCACGGTGAATCCCAAGGGCACGGCGATCAGGAACCAGGCCCGCACGATGCGCAGGCCGTCGGTGACGTTGCCGAACTTGATCGAGACCAGGACCGGATCGAGCGACCAGTAGATCGCCAGGCAGACGAGCACTGCCGTCAAGAGGTCGCCGATCAGGTAGACGATCGCCCCGCCGCGCGGCGGCAGGTAATGGAGCAGCACGTCGATGCGGATATGCGCGCGGTCGCGCACCGCCGAGGCCGCGCCGATCCATACCAGGTAGATGAAGGCGTAGCGCGCGGTCTCCTCACCCCAGACCGAGGAGTAGAGCAGCACGAAGCGCCGCACCACCTCGATGAAGATCACGTAGACGATGAAGCTGTAGAGCACCAGCAGCAGCCAGCGCTCGGCGTCGCGGTTCAGTCGGTCGAGGAATCGCTTCATGGCGGCCCGGGGCAGGAAAAGACGGGCCCGTCCGTCGAGCGCGGACGGGCCCGTTCGGCTTTACGGCTCAGACGTCGTGGACGAAGTACTTGCCCTGTGCGTTGGCCGCCTCGAGCAGCTTGTCGAAGGTTGCGATCGAGCCGCCCAGCTTGACCTTCCACTCGTCCCATTCCTTGCGCTGGTGGCCGCCGGCCTCCTTCCAGGCCGCGAGCTCGTCGGCGTTCGGGACGTAGAATTTGACGCCGGCCTTGGCCATCTCGGCCATGGCGAAGGCGCGCGAGGCCGGGACCTGCGCCAGGTTCTGCTGGAAGGTGACCTCGCTGGCGAAGGCGATGCCTTCCTGGACGTCGCCCGGCAGGCTGGTGAGCCATTCGAGATTGCAGGAGTAGACCTGGCTGTCGGGTACCGGCCGGTTGAAGGTGACCCAGGACAGGACGTCCTTGAAGCCGAAGGCATAGAGCGCCTCGACCGCCGGGTCGAGCGCGTCGGCCACGCCCTGCTTGATCGCCGAGGGGGTCTCGCCCCAGGCGACCGGCGTCGGGTTCGAGCCGACCAACCGGTAGAACTGCTGCAGGATCTTCGAGCCCGGCACGCGGAACTTGATGCCCTTGAGGTCGGCCGGGGTGCGGAAGGGCTCGTCGCCCAGGCCGCGGCGCTTGGCCGCCGTGCGCGGGTCGATGCAGAAGTAGAACAGCGGCTTGAAGCCCTTGGCCTCGACGCGCGAGTCGACTTCCTGCTTCCAGGCCGCCGAGGTCACCAGGTTGACGAATTTCTGGTTCTCGCCGCACCAGTAGGGCAGGTTGATGAGGTCGACCGCCGGCGCGAAGGGCGCGAAGTTCGACAGCGAATGCTGCGCCGCCTGGATGGTGCCCGACTGGACCTTCTCGACCAGCTTGGTGCCGACGCCGAGCTGGCCGCCGGGGGCCAACTTCACGTAAACGTGGCCGTTGGTCAGGTTCTGGATGTTCTCCTTCAGGTTCAGCTGCATGATCGGATAGGATCGGGTGGTGCCGATCCGGTAGGCGGTGCCGATCGTCATGGTCGACTTCGCCGCCTTCTGGCGCTCCTGCTCCTCCTTGGCCGTCTGGGCCGCGGCCTCGGACGAGGTCAGCGTTCCGGCCGCCCCGGCCACGAGGGCGGCCGTGACGCCGAACTTGCCGGCCGTTTCGAAGAAGCGGCGGCGTTCCTCGGATTGTGGTGTGTCGTTCTGCGGTTCGCGTCGATCTTCGGTCACGTCGTGTCCTCCCTGTTTTCAGTCCTGCTGTTCGGCCCTGGGCTCGCGCGCCGCTTCCCGTTGCAAGGCGGCCACCACGAAAATCACCATGGCGACCAACAGCAGCAGGAACTCCGCGACGTCGCTCAGCAGCGGCAGCCCCTCCCAGCCGAAGGAGATCGCCGCCTTGCCGAGCAGGATATTGAGCACGAAGACGCCGAACAGGACCCAAAAGGCGGCCAGCGTCAGCCGCGGCTTGGTCATGATCTTCCTCGGGGACGGCAAATCGGCCCCTCCCTGCGCTCGGGTGCCCTTTTTCGGGTCTCTCACGTCGGGAGCATTCTAGTCACCGAGTCGTCGCGCAAACAAGCCCGCGCCGTCCGCGTGGTCCCTGGCCTCCGTCAGTTCTTTCGGCACACG
>CAMYMY010000403.1 GCA_947259625.1 uncultured Kiloniellales bacterium
CGAGTAGCCGGATCGGCGCAGGAAGAAGGCCAGGATTCCGGCGGCGAACATGACCAGCACGTCGAGCGCCAGGCCGCGCACCGCATAGGCGCCGACCGAGCCGAACAGCAGGATGGCCGGGGCCAGGAAATGGAATGGCACACGCAGGAGATGGACGACCGTCTTGGTCTGCAGCCAGCCCAGGAAGAAGATCGAGATGTTGGCGAAGAACATGGCCGAGAAGACCACCCAGACCAGGTCCTTGCTGTTGATGAAGACCAGGGGGCCGGCCTCGATGCCGTGGATCTGGAACACGCCGATCATCATGGCGGTGAGCGCGCCGCCGGGCAGGCCGAGCGCCAGGAGCGGGATCATGGCGGCGCCCGTCGCCGCGTTGTTGGCGGTCTCCGAGGACACCACGCCCTCCAGCTCGCCGGTACCGAATTTCTCCGGGGTCTTCGACCAGCGCACCGCCTCGTTGTACCCCATGAAGGCCGCCAGCACCGCGCCGATCCCGGGCAGGATTCCGGCGAAAAAGCCGATCACCACCGAGCGGACGACGGCCAGCTTCAGCTTCCAGAACTCGTGGAAGCTGGGGAAGTCGAGGTTCACCTTGGGCGCCTCGTAGGTGCCGCGCACCCGCTTCTCGAGCTGGACGAAGACCTCGGACACGGCGAAGAAGCCGAGGATGGTCGGGATGAAGTGGATGCCGGCCAGAAGGTAGGTGAAGCCGAAATCGTAACGCCTGAGCCCGCCCACGGGATCCATGCCGACCGTCGCGACCATCAGGCCCAGGAGCACGGAGAGCCAGCCCTTCCAGAGCGTCGACGCGCCGACCGAGGAGGCGACCGCCAAGCCGAAGAACACCAGGGCGAAGATCTCGGGCGGCCCGAGTGCGCTGATCGCCCAGTCGGCGATCGTCGCCGTCGCCGCCATCATCAGAAGCGCCGAGCAGGTGCCGCCGAAGGCCGAACAGAGCACCGCCGCGCCCACGGCCTTGCCGGCCTGGCCCTTGCGGGTCATGGGATAGCCGTCGAAAGCGGTCGGCGCATTCTCCGGCGCACCTGGAATGTTGAACAGGATCGCCGTGATCGCCCCGCCGAATACGCCCGTGCAGTAGATCACCGAATAGAGCATGATCGCATCGGACGCGCTCAGGTTGCCCGTGAACGGCAGGATGATCGCCGCCAGGGTCAGCATGGAGATGCCGGGCACCGCGCCGAACAGCATGCCGCCGAGCAACCCGCCGACGAAGATCATGACGCTGGTCGGGTTGCCGAACAGCGTGAGCGTGCCGTGAAGGAAGTCCTCCATCCGTGGCCGCCTCGTCAGGTTCCGCCGGCGGTCATTTGATCAACACCAGCAGCCAGTTGCTGAAATCGTAGAACGGCCGGACGTAGCCGATCGGCAGGCCGATATAGAGCAGCTTGGTGAAAACCGTCAGCAGCACGGTATAGATAAATACCGGCACGCCGATCAGCCAGGGGAGGCGACGCTCGCCGTTCAGCCATAGATAGGCCGCGATGAAGATCGGCGTGGTGAAATAGAACCCGCTGATGTCGAGCAGCGCCGCGTAGAGCACCGGCAGACCAAGCACGGCGGTGATCCGCAGGCTGTCTTCCAGCTTGCGTTCCGGTACCGTCTCGGCGATCTGCACGACGGCCCGTCCGGCATTCTTGCGGCTTTCGCGCAGGGACTGGAAGATCTGACAGACCGCGGCAAAGGCGATCAGCAGGATCACCACGCGCGGCCAGCCCGAGGCGCCGAAACGGTAGATCTCGATCTCGCGGTCGAAGGTGTGACTGAAGGCGTAGGCCAGGGCCGCGAAGCCGATCCAGAAGGCAGCCTCGAGGATCTGGCTGCGGGTTAGCCTGGCCATGCTCCGTTATCCCCCCTGTGCGGTTCGGGGTCCGGCGGGGCTTTGCCGCGCCGGACCCCCGACCTCGGGCCGAGCCCAAGAAAGGCCCGGCCGGCCTACTTGATCAGGCCCATTTCCTTGTAGACTGCCTTGTAGCCTTCGGCGGTCTGATTGATCAGCTCGACGGCGCCCGCGGTGTCGCGGAAGCTGTCGATCAAATCCATGAACTTGGTCTTGTTGTAGGCCTGATAGCTCGGCTGGAAGTAGGCCTTCTGGAAAGCCCACTGGAGCCATTCCAGCCGGTCCTCCGGGACGCCCTTCTTGACGTAGAAGCCGCGGAACCGCATCAGCGGCTCGAAGGTCAAGCCGACGTCGCCCATCGCCGGGACCTCGGCAAAGGCTGCCGGCCGTTCCTTCAGGAGGGTCAGGATCGGCTTGAAATCGCCGCTGTCCAGGAAGCCGCGCACGTCGCCCGGCTGCTCGAACAGCGCGTCCACCTGTCCGCCCTTTAGCGCGCCATAGCGCGGCCCGCCCTTGTCGAAGCTGATCTGTTGCAGATCGAATCCGAAGTGGTCCATCACCAGCTTCAGGTTGATCCGCTCCATGGACCCCTCGCGCGACACGTTGGCGATGGTCGCCTTGCCGTCCTGCGCCTTCGCCCAGGCGACGAAGGTGGCCCAGTCGGTGTACCGGTCCTCGTTGGAGCGGATGTAGATCTGGCTGAAGGTGATCTGCGAGATCACCAGCGGCACCAGGTCGGTGGCCGGGTTGACGCCGCTGGACCCGGACACGTAGGCGCTGGTGGCGTCGTCGATGTGCTCGAGCACGGTATAGCCGTCGGCCGGTGCAGCCATGTAGTTGCCCAGGCCGACAATGCCGCTGCCGCCCGGCTTGTAGTCCGGGTTGACGCCGACACCCGTCAGCTCGGTGAAGGCCTGGACCATGGCACGCGACACTTGGCCCGAGCCGCCGCCCGGACCGTAGGGCACGATCATGTTGAGCGGGCGTTCCGGAAAGCCCCCCGGCTTGTCCATGCTGGCCGGCAGCGTGTCCTCTGCCGCGAGGGCGGGCAGGGACAGGGTTGCCCCAAGAAGCGCGCCCGCGAATAGTTTTCCAATGTCTCTTCTGGTGACCATCAAAACCTCCCTCGTTCCCTAGATTATTCTCCGCCGGTTTCGCCGCGGCGGTAGCCCGAACTTAACCTGTTCCGCAAGCTTTGTCCCTCGCTTCGTCCAGGCTGCCTCTGAAGCTCATCGCAGACCAAACCGCAAGGCAGCCGTCCAGATCAATAGACGCACGCCTGGACAGGATGCCATATCCCACTCCGGCCGGGTCTCGCCTTGCGGTAAGGTGCGGGCACGACGACGCAGGATCGAGACATCGCATGCGGGACGAAGGGCAGGGGCGAGGATCCGTGATACCTGAGCCGGTGCCACGAAACGTCGTCCGGCGCGCCGTGCTCGACGCGCTGGGCATGCCGTCGCTGGTCCTGCTCGCCAGCATGACCGGGTTCGGCTCGCTGGCGCGCGAGAGCGCGCTCGGCCTCGAGATCGCGCTGCTGGCTACGGCCGGCATCTGGGGGCTGCCCGGACAGATCGCCCTGGCCGAGCTCTATGCCGCCGGGAGCGAAATCGTGGCCGTGGTCATGGCTGTCTCGCTGGCCAATGCGCGCTTCCTGCCCATGGCCGTCTCGTTCATGCCCCTGCTGCAGCCGGGTCTGGGCCGGCGCGCCTGGCTC
>CAMYMY010000404.1 GCA_947259625.1 uncultured Kiloniellales bacterium
TTTGATGGTGTGGACGGCCTCCTCTATCGGCGTCTAGGCGCCATAATGGAGCTGTCATCGACTTCATTAGAAGGAGGCCATCCACCATGACGATTACCACGATCGGTCTTGACCTGGCAAAGAACGTCTTTCAGGTGCACGCCGTTGACCACAGGGGGGCGGTGGTTGTTCGCAGACAATTGCGCCGCAATAAGGTCCTGTCCTTTTTCGCTGACCTTCCGCCGTGTCTGATTGGAATGGAAGCCTGCGGCAGCTCTCACCACTGGGCCCGCGAATTCAAGCTTTTGGGCCATGATGTGCGTCTGATGCCGCCACACTATGTCAAACCTTATGTCAAACGGGGCAAGAACGACGCGGCCGATGCGGCGGCGATCTGCGAGGCTGTGAGCCGCCCTTCGATGCGCTTTGTCCCGGTCAAGGGCACCCAACAACAAAGCGTCTTGATGCTGCACCGAACCAGAAGCCTTTTGGTTCGCCAACGCACCATGCTGGCCAACGCCCTTCGCAGTCACCTGTCGGAGTTTGGCATCGTGGCGGCCAAGGGCATCGAGAACATCGCCAAACTGGCGGCCATCGTCGAGGGCGAGGGAAAGGATCGCTTGCCTGCAGCCGCTGTGACGGCTCTGACGACGATCATCGACCAATTGCGGGATCTGAAAGCCGGGATCGACAGTCTGGAGAAAGAAATCGTGCGATGGCATCGCAAGAACCCGGAGAGCCGCCGTCTGGCGACCATACCGGGCATCGGCCCGATCACGGCCTCCGCCCTTTCCGCTACCATCACCGATCCTCGCCAATTCAAATCGGACCGGCAACTGGCCGCTTGGCTAGGGCTGGTTCCCCAGCAGAACTCAAGCGGCGGCAAGGAAAGGCTCGGCAGAATCTCAAAACAAGGAGATCGCTATCTCCGCCAACTGCTGGTCATTGGCGCCACATCGATGCTCGGGGTGATCAACAAGAACCGAACAACCAACGACGCTTGGGCCATTGCCCTGCTTGACAAGAAGCCACCACGCCTGGTGACCGTCGCCCTGGCCAACAAAATGGCCCGCATCGCCTGGGCCATTATGACACGACAGGAGACATACAAAGACAGGACGGCTCGGGCCTAGAGACCGAGCGCCAAGATTGTTTGCAAGGTCGTTTCAACTGATGAACACGCAATCGGTCGACACCTGGATCCAGACACCTCGCCCGCAACCATGCTCCTCCATGAGCGCTTGTTTGATTGGAGACTGGAGCCAGCGGACTTCATCAAGGCCAGCGGCCGTCATGCCGCGTGAACAGGCCGGACACATGACAGCACCGATCCCAACGCGTGAAAAAAGAACGACCCTTGCAATACAAGGGCCGTCCACACATGGTTGCGGGGATCCGCAACCGTCCTTATTTGCTGCTCATGGCTTCGTGGATTCCTTAGATCGCCCGATGAAATCGGGTCATGTCCTGGCCGGGCGGCGACAGGCGCCGCGCGCAACGGGTGGCAGTTCGAGCCGTCCTTGGATCATTCGGTCATCGGCGACGATCCGCTCCACGACAAGGCGCCCGCCGCTGATTCGATAGCGCGCCCGGATTGCCTGCGCCGTCGCATAGGACTTGCCGACCAGCCGACGCAGCCCGCCGAGCAAATGGGCATCGACCGTCCGTGGAAAGACCCGCACCGGGGATGCGGAAACCAGACCGCCGTGGCGCGCGCGAATTTGCTCTGCGACCTGTCGCTCCTGCCTACTCAGCTCGCCGGCCGGGTCGCGGATGAAGCCGCTGAAGCGATCGAGGTTCAGATTCCAGGGCGTGTTCGGCTGGCCTTCGGCCACGTAGAGGCGCCCGTCAGCATCCATGAGAGCTACTTGCATGCCGAAACATTGGCCCAACAGCGCGAACAAGCTCTCACGATGCCCGGCCGCATCAGGCCAGGCAAGCTCTAAGGTCGGACCCGAACCGAATTCCAGGAGACGGAGCAAGGTCCGTCCTTCGGCAACGTCGCTTTGGCTCGCCGTGATCGATTTGTGCCGCCCTTCGGCGGTCGCGCCTTTGACCTTCAGGCTTGGCCGCGCGGTGTGGCTCGGCCGATCCGGCGCTTCCTGCGCGGCGCGTCGCGGCGGCTGGCGGCTGGCGGTTGGCTTGGTGTCCGGCGTCCGAGGATGCGCTGTGCTGACCTTTGCCTCGGTGGCAGGCGATGGCCCGCCTCGTTCCTTCGACTGAACTGTTTCTGTCGACGGAGGTTCTTGCTCGGGTTCCGCGGATTGCGGCGCCTGCTTTACTCGAGCCGGCAGGGGGTCTGGACTTGGTTGCGGCGCTGGCGCCGGCGGGGGAGGCAGCACCACGGGTAGGGTCGCCGGCACCCTCGGTTGCGCCGGAACCAAAGCAGCCGTCGTCTTGTCGTTTGCGGGAACGGCTGCCGGAACGATAGGCGGTTGCCGCTGGGATTTACCCAAGAACGCGAAGACGACCACCACGATCAGACCCAGCGAGAGGACGACCGATACCTTGCTTGCGATCGCACGCGAAATCATGGCCTCAACGGGTCATCTTGCTCACGTAGAGCAGCTCCATTTCCTCGGCCAATGAATAGAGCTTTCGAAGACGTTCTTCGGGGGCCATAGGGGATCCACCCGTGTCCGGAGTCTTGCCGCCCCTGTGGTTCAGCGGAGCGGCGCCGTCCAGCACTTCGGCACGGCGCTGGGCCAGCGCCGGGTCGTCGGCCTGCGGCTGGGGACCGACCGGGTCGGCGACAGCACCGCCTTCCTGCGGATCGTCCTCGAAGGCTTGCGGGGCCTGCGTCGCGACCGACGCCACGTCATTCCCGGCCGACGCTGTCTCTGCCGGAGTGGAAGCCGCGGGGATCGGCTGATCCCTCGGATCTCCGGGAGCGGGATCGACCGCCCCTGTCCGCGGCAATTGCGCGACATGCTTCGGCGTTTCTGCCGCGACCGACTGCGGCGCGGCTTGGTCGGCGCTTCTGCGCCCGCCGGCAACGTCGCGCACCAAGGACTCCACTTGCTGGCGCATCGCTTGGAGGGGGTCCGCGCGATGATCGTTGCCGATGTCCGAGCCACTGCGATCAGCGCTGAACAGGTAGAAAAGCGCCGCGACCACCGCAAGGTTGAAGAGCAGGAATCTCATGACGGCCTCCATTCTCCGCGCTTGGCTGCCGCGGCGGTGCCCCGGCTGTTCGCACTCTTGCGGGCATCGGCGACCAGGAGAAGACTGCGCAGCAAGGCCGAGGTGGGCAGGCCGACAACGGTGGTCATGAAGGCCATGCTGAAGTTCTCGGTCAGCCCCTTGATCACCTCCTGTATGGTCTCCGGTGTGAGCTGCTGGCCCGCGAGGCTGCCTATGCCCAGGCTGATACCGAGCAGGGTGTAGGTCAAGGCAAGGGTGGCAACGCCGTTGGCTGCCTGCACGCCGGCAACGAGCCAGGGCCGGTATTCACCTCCCCTCGCCTGCAGGTGCTTGATCTTCACCCAGCACAGCAAGGCGATGAAGACGAGACATCCGAGCAGCAGTGCGAAGGCGAGGCCGAGAACGTCCCAGGCCCAGGTGGTAATCTCGACCGCGCTGACCGAGGTC
>CAMYMY010000405.1 GCA_947259625.1 uncultured Kiloniellales bacterium
GTCCACGTCCCGGGCGTCTCCGACCAGGCCGAGCCCGGCGAGACCCCTGCAGAGGTGCCGCCGCCGCCGCTGTCCGACGCGCAGGCCAAGGCAGTCAAAGATGTCGCCGCCGCGGCGGCGCTGGGGGTCCTGGCCGAGGAGGAGGAGGCCGAGGCTGCCGCGAAAGGCGAGACCGCGGCCTAGTCCGTGAGCCGGTCTTCGCTGTCGCTGCCGGGCGGTTCAGGCCGGTTTGATGCGCATGAAGAGGCTGTAGAGCACCGGCACGACGAGTAGCGAGAGCACGGTGCCGAGCGCCAGCCCGAAGGCGATTACGCAGGCCAGGGAATAGAACAGCGGATCCCTGAATATGATCAAGGGCAGCACGCCCAGCATGGTCGTGACCGCCGACATCATGATCGGGCGGAAGCGCGAGATCGTCGCCTGGACCACGGCCTGATAGGGCGCGGTGCCGGCCGCGAGTTCGCCGTCGATCCGGTCGATCAGGACGATGCCGTTGTTGATGATGACGCCGGCCAGGCTCAACAGCCCGAGGATCGCAAAAAAGTCGAAAGGCGCGCGCATGACGACCAGGCCGACCAGGGCACCGGCGAAGGCCATGGGGATGGTCAGCATGATGATCAGTGGGCGGCGGAAGGAGTTGAACTGCCAGATCAGCAGCACGACGATCATCAGCCCGCAGGCCGGCAGGGGAGCAAACAGCTTCTCGTTGGTCTCGGTCGACTCCTCGATCTCGCCGCCGATCTCCCAGCGGTAGCCCGGCTTGAGGTCGAGGGCCTCGAGCGCGGGCGTCAAGGCGGCGACGTATTGCGGCGCCTTGAGGAACTGGTGCTTGGTCTCGATCGTGACGGTTCTTTCCTGATCCTTGCGGGCGATGCGGCTGAACTGCCATTGGCCCTTGATATCGGCGATCTGGGTCAAGGGCACGTTGATCCCGCGCGACGAGGAGTAGACGTTGATGTTCCAGAGATCGCCGAGCGCCTGGCGCTCCTCGTCGATCGCCTGCAGCACCACGGGGATCGCGAGATCGCCTTCCCGATAGTCGGTCAGGGACTTGCCGTCGAGAAAGGCCTCGAGCGAGAGCGCGACCTCGCGCGAGGTGACGCCGGCGCGCCGCGCGCGCGACTGATCGACCACGGCGTTGATCCGGAGAACCCTGTTCTCCCAGTCGTTTCGTGCGTAGTCGATGCCTTTCAGCTGCCAGATGGCGTCCTCCAGCTCCTTGGACTTGGCGTAGAGGTAGTCCGGGTCGAGGCCGATGAGGCGAAACTCCACGTAGCCTGGCTCGTTGCTGCCAAGCCACATGCGCTTGACCTGCGGGTTCACGTTCGCAAAGGTCTCGATCAGGTAGCTGCGCACCCGTTCGACGACTTCGGGGGCCTGATCGGCACGTTCAGTGTTGACCACGGCGAAGGCGACGTGCGGGTCCGGGTCGACGGGCGACAGCGAGAGAAAGAACCGCGGCCCGCCGGTGCCGACGTAGGCGACATGGTTGGCAACCTCGGGATTGACCTCGTCGTCTTCCAGCCATGCCGTGAACTGCCGCACCACCTCGTCGGTCGCCGTGATGCGGGAGCCGGCGGGAAGGTAGATGTAGACCAGGAACTGGTTGCGGTCGCTCGGCCCGAAGAACTCGCGCACCATGAAGGTCGAGCCGACGGCGGCCCCCGCGAGCAGCGCCACCGTGAGGCCCAGGACGACGAAGCGGCCGTGCAGGGCCGTGTTCAGGAAGCCTCGGTAGATGCGGTAGAAGCGTGAACCGTAGGGATCCGTCTCCTGGGCGCTGGTCCCGCCCTCCGGCTGCTTGACCTTGATGAACCAGGAGCACATCGGCGGGGTCACGTACATCGACAGGAACCATGATCCCAGAAGGAGGATGATCACCACGACCGGAAGCGAGTAGGTGTACTCGCCCGTCTGGCCCTGGAGCAGCAGCATGGGCAGGAAGGCGAGGATCGTGGTGAGCGACGAAGTGAGCAGCGGGATGGCCAGCGTCCGGCCCGACTCGATGCAGGCTTCGCGCCGCTCCTGTCCCCGTTCGAGCCGGCTGCGGATGTCCTCGGTGACGACGATCGCGTTGTCGACCAGCATGCCGAGCGCGACGATCGAGGAGATGATCGATACGCGCTCCAGTTCGATGCCGAACTGGCGCATGAGGATCAATCCCAGCAACATGGCGAGCGGTACGAAGGAGCCGACGATCAGACCCGATCGCAGGCCGAGGAAGAGCATCACCACGACGAGCACGATGACCAGGGTCTGATAGACCGAGGACAGCGCGCCGTCGACGGCCGCCACCACAAGGTCCGGCTGGAAGGTGGCGTAGTCGAGGACATAGCCGATCGGCAGGTCGGCCTCGAACTCCTCGAGCTTCTTGGTCAGGCGCTCACCGAACTCCACGCTGTTCACGCCCGGCACGATCGAGAGGCTGATCACGATCGTCGGCCTGCCGTTGAAGTAGGCGAGCGAATCGGGCGGATCGGCATAGCTCCGCTCGACCGTGACCAGATCGGTCAGCCGCACCATCTGTTGGGTTCCCGGGATCGAGATCAGGACTGCCTCGATGTCTTCGACGCTGTCGAAGTTGCCGGATGGCGAGAGGATGACGTCCTGGCCCTCGCTGTTGATCGAGCCGCCTGGAACGATGACGTTTTGGTCTCTCAAGGTCTCGATGAGCTCCCAGGCGGTGACGCCGAACTGGGACAGCTTGGCATTGGAGAACTTCAGGTAGACCTGTTCATCCTGAACGCCGTAAAGCTCGACCTTACGGATCCCCTTCAACTCGTAGAGGCGGTCGCGAATGTCGCGCGCGACCAGCCGCATCTCCGCCATCGAGAATCCGTCGGACCAGAGCGCGACCGTGGCGACCGCGGTCAGGCCGAACTCGTCGTAGACGACGGGGCCGATCGTGCCCGCGGGCAGTTGCGGCTCCAGGTCCGTCATCTTGTTGCGCAGCCGTTTCCAGATCTCCTGAAGGTCGTCGTACTGGTCGCGCGTCTCGGCGTGGATCACGGTGACGCCTGTCTTGGTATCCGAGGTGATCTCGTCGATCTCCGGCATGGTGCGGATCTGCTCTTCGATCCGGCGCGTGACGAGCTCTTCCATCTGCTCGGGGACCATGCCCGGAAAGAAGGCGGCGACGACCGCCTCGCGGATCACGATCGGCGGGTCCTCTTGGCGGGGGAAGGTCAGGAACTGGCTGATGCCCGCCGCGATCACCAGGATAATGAAGGCGATCGTCAGCCGTGACGTGTTGAGCGCGAAAGCGGTGATGTTCAGCATTGACTGGCCCTGTTCCCGTACGGCGCCCGCTGGGGCTCACTGCGACATCAGCTTGACCTGCTGGCCATCGCGCAGGAAGGACACGCCGGCAATGGCGATGACGTCGCCGGCCTCTACGCCCTCGGCAATCATCACGCGGTTGTCGCGCACGCCCTTGCCCCTGATCGCGGTCCGCCGGACCGTCGATGTCGCGGGATCATAGATGAAGACGTAGCCGCGCCCGGGGTCGTCCCCCGGTGCGATCGCCGAGAAGGGGATGAGAAAGGAGCTGTCATTG
>CAMYMY010000406.1 GCA_947259625.1 uncultured Kiloniellales bacterium
CCTGTCTGACCATCCCCGCACCGATCGACTTGCGGTTCTGGACATAGGCGCCGAGCAGACAGCGGTCACAGAGGCTGTTGATCAGCCGTGGCACGCCACGCGCGCGCCTGTAGATCGCGCCGACCGCCGCCGGGCTGAACAGGGTCGGCGCCAAGCCGCCGACCTCCAGACGGTGGGCTATGTAGGCCCGGGTGTCGCCGCGGCTGAGCGGCCGCAGGTGGTAGCGCGCGGTGATGCGCTGGACCAGCTGGCGCATCTCGTCGCGTTCGAGCAGGCTGCAAAGCTCCGGCTGCCCGATCAGGATGATCCGAAGCAGCTTGCGCGTCGCGGTCTCGAGATTGGTGAGCAGCCGAACCTGCTCGAGCACCCCGGCACTGAGGTTCTGCGCCTCGTCGATGATCACCACGGCGTGGCGCCCCTTGGCGTGAACATCGAGCAGATGCCGGTTGAGCAGGTCCACGAGGACCTTCAGGCTCCGGGTCTTCGCCGGATAGGCCACGCCCAGCTCGTCGCAGATGCTGGCCAGAAGCTCGATCTCGCTCAGGCGCGGGTTGAGGATCAGCGCCGCGTCCACCGCCTCGGGCAGCTGCTCGAGCAGGCAGCGGCAGACCGAGGTCTTGCCGGTCCCCACCTCGCCGGTCAGCAGGACGAAGCCGCCGCCTTCCGTGACCCCGTAGAGGAGATGGGCCAGGGCTTCCTGGTGGCCCTTGCTCATATAGAGATAGCGCGGGTCCGGCGTGATCGAGAAGGGGTTCTCGGCTATGCCAAAGAAGTCGTGGTACATGACACCAATCTCTTGAGCCGGCGGCGGTCAGGCCACTCCGCCGCGCATCTGCCCTGGTCTGAGGCAAGCAGGTGTAGCATCGTCTTCAATTCTTACACCACAGTGTTGCATAAAGTCTGTTCAACTTCCGGCGTCCAGGGTCGCGTATCATACAACAAATGGACCGTTCCGCCATGCCGTGCCATGTCCCGGCCCGGCGACCCCGACGACCAACAGGATCGGAGCTGGCTCGCTCTGATAGTCGGCACGTAGGGTCGGGCTCAGGACGACGTTTTTTTGGGCCCGAAAATCTTCCGCTCGAGCGGCTCGATGGTCTTGAGCCGCTTGCGCAGCTCGTCGGTCACCTTGCGGGCCTCGGCCAGGTTGCGCACCACGCTGGGGCTGAGCAGGACCAGGAGCTCGACCCGTTCCGTGGTGTCCGTCGTCGTCTTGAACAGGTTGCCGAGGATCGGGATGTCCATGAGGATCGGCACGCCGTTGACCGACTCGGTGCGGTTGTCGCGGATCAGGCCGCCCAAGGCCATGACCTCCTGGGAAACCTCGAGGGTCACGAGGCCGCCGGCATTGATCCGCGGCGTCACGGTCAGGACCACGCCCGTGTCGATCTGCTGGACCACCGAGGTCGAGCTGCCGCCCTCGCCGATCGTGGTGCCGGTTTCGAACGGCACCTGGTCGCCGACCTGCAGGCGTGCGTCCTGGTTGTCGAGCACCATGACCGAAGGTGAGGAGATCACCTTGATTTCAGTAACGTCCGCCAAGGCGTTTATGACCGCGGCCTTGTCGTTCGAATCGAACAGGAAGGAGAAGCCCGGCACCTCGACCGCCGCGGCCGTCGTGATGAACTGTGTGGCGAAGTTGCCCGACTCGAAGAACCACTGCACGCCATACTGCAGAATGTCGTTCAGCTGGACCTCCAGGATCGTGGCCTCGACCAGGACCTGCAAGGGCAGGATGTCCAGCTTCCGCAGCGTGGCCTCGATCATGCGGTACTCGGTGGCGGTGGCCAGGATCACCAAGGAGTTGGTCACATCGTCGGCGATGACGCGGATGTCTCCGGCCTCCTCAATGAACCCGCCGACCGCGCCCCCCGCACCCGCCGCGTCTGGCAGCCGCGCCAAGGTCCGCGCGGCCCGCGGCGGCTGAGCTTCGGTCCCAGACGGCTCCTGTGCGGGAATGCGGCCTGCGGGCGCGGCCGGCTGTCCGCCCGCGCGAGGCGGTGGGGCCGCCGATAGCTCCACGGGCGTCAGTCCGGGCGCCACCTCGCCCCGTCGCACGGCCCCGGCGTCCGTCCGGCTTTCCGCGAAGATCTCGCTCAAGATCCCGGCCAAATCCTCGGCCCGGCCGTTCTCCACGTAGTAGACGAAGATCCGCCGCCCGGCGCCTTCGGCGCCGCGGTCCAGGCGCTCGACCCAAAGCTGGGCCTTGTCCAGATAGGCCGGCTGGGGCGAGATCGCCAGGACGGCGTTCAGGCGCTCGATCGGCGCGAAGCGGATCAGGCCGACCAATGGGCTTTTGCCGTCCTGGAGGAAGACCGTTTCCAGATCGGCGACCAGGGTCTTGGCCTCGGCCACCTCGAGCGGAAAGAGCGCGAAGGACATGCCGCGCATCCAGTCAACGTCGAAGACCTCGACCATCTCCATCATGTCGCGCACCTGTCCGCCTCTGCCCGAGAAGATCAGCAGGTTGCGGGCCACGTCCGCGCGCAACGACCCCGAACCGACGAACGGCTCGAGAACCTCCAGCATCGACGTCGCCGAGGCGTAGTTCAGCGGTATGATGGTGATGCCGAACCCGCGGGCGAGCTGCCTGTCCGTGGGCGCCACGAGAGGCTCGGAGAGTTCCCGGGCGGCCACTTCCTGCGGCACGATCATGTAGGTGCCGTCGACCAGGGTCATGGCCACGCCGTTGAGCGCGAGGATGTTCTCCAGCGCCGGAATGACCGCCTCCCGGCTGAGCGGCTGGCTGGTACGCACCGTGATCGAACCCTGCACCGCGGGATCGATGATGTAGCTGAGGTCCAGCGTCTCGCCCAGGACGACGTCGAGAACATCCCGGATCTCCGCGTTGGCGAAGTTGAGGGTGACCTTGCCGTTCTCGCCGAGCACGACGTCCACGCCGCCCCGCTCCGGATCCCGGGCCAGAACCCCGGTGCCCCGATAGATCTCCGGGCCTGTCAGACCCGTCTGTCGAGGTTCGTCCTCTGGTTCGTCGGGCCGCGCGGCACGCAACCGTCTGAGATTTCCCCGGACATCGGTCTCGCGCTCCGGCCTTTCGTCGAACTCCCAAGGACCTTGCCTGGCACGCTCCGCTTGCTGGGCCTCGGAGTCCCCCTCCCGGCCCGTTTCGCACGCGGCTAAAGCCAGCCCGAGGATGCAGACCAAACCCCACCGTGCAAAGTTAACTGACCGCACGCCACGTCCCCTCAATCGGCCCCATTCGCATCCCCTAGGGCATTTGCACCACTTCGCGCGTCGAGCGAACCGAAGTCATAAATCGTCTAAAATCCTGTGTATACCAAGAGACAAACAACATAAAGCAGTTTCTTGGCCACTTTTGTTCTTGACGCATCAACTATGGTTGAAAGATTCCTCGCCAGGGAATTCATAGCCTGAAGCCACTAATTGTTGATCGTCTATTAGTTCAGCGGCTGATTTTGTTGCGTGTTCTGCTGCTGTTGCAGCTGTTGCTGCTGCTGGTTCTGCTGGTTCTGCTTGTTCTGCTGGTTCTGCTGCTGTTGCTGCCGGTTCTGCCGTTGCTGGTTCTGCCGTTGCTGGTTCTGCCGTTGCTGGTTCTGCTGCTGCTGGTTCCGCTGCTGCTGGTTCCGCTGCTGCCGATCCTGCTGTTTCTTCTGTTGTAGGTTCTGCTGCAGCCTTTGCCGGTCTTGCCGGACGTTGCGCTGCGCCCCTGGCGGCTGGCGCGCGTCCGGCCGGGCGGGGCGTTGTCTCACCTGTCGCGGCGCGGCCTCGAACATCATTTCGACCTTCACCTCGTCGTCGCCGCGGCGAAACACGACCCTTTTTAATTTGGAATTGATTTCGCTGAGGGTCCAGCCCCGGTACTTCTGGCCCTGGCGCAGTATCACGGAGTCTCCGCCGTCCTGTGGCTTCAGGTTGACGAGCGGTTTCTCCGCCGTACCTGATATACCCGTCAAAGTGACGGCCAAGTCCTGGCTGACCACGACCGCCGCGCCGGCCTTCGGGCGCCGGCTCGGCGAGAACACCGGCCGGTCGAGAGTCGCCTGGAAGGTCGTCATCGGCGGCATCTTGAACTGCCCGGCGGCCGGCTGAGGGGCGGCGCCCGATTTCGCCGCCTGGGCCGTGGCCGCGGGCCGGTCAATGGTGACCGGCTTCTCCAGACCCTGATAGGTGAACCACGCCCCCGTCAGGCCCGCGGCGCTGAACGCCAACGCCAAGAGTGGTCCAGATTTCCGGGTCGCAATCATGTCGTGTCAGGCCACAGGCATCCAGGACATTCGCAGCAGCCGGCAGGGGGCGGACCCACAGCGCCCGACCGTGCTTCCGACAGGCAGGTTAGCCATAAGCGTATTGCCTTTCCAGCGTTCAATAATCAAGCGAGCAACGTGCCGCCGGCATCCCTCACCCATCACGTTGTGTGCGCGCGATCGGTGGCCGAAGGGCGGTCATTCCTGGCTCCGCGAGAGCACCGAAGCCGAAATATTGAAGCGCTCGCGGCCAACGCGCGGGTCGGTCGTCACGGGCGACCTGAAGCTGACCTTCGAGAGCATTTCGGATTCTTCGACCAAGCCGATCAGCGCCGATGCTTTGACCGAGTAACCGGAGATCGTCAAGTTGTTGCCTTTCCGCGCGAACTGCAGCAGCCAGGTGTTGTCCGGCAGCAGCAGGGTCACTTCGTTCAAGAGTTCCGTGACCGTGTAGCGGCTGCGTTTCTGCCGTACGACGAAGCGGCTGCGTTTGACCATCTCTTCGAATTGCTTGTTGAGCTTGTCGGCCCCGGTCGCCTCGGCGCGCACCTTCTGCAAACGCGCCGGCAGAAGGTTGAACTCCCGGTCCTCGCCCGGGCCCTCGGCCAGTTCCAGGCGGTCCGGCCGCAACCCCCAGCCGGTCACGAGATCGATCGCGCGATCGGCGACCTCCCTGGTCACGACCAGGAGGTCCACCTTTATCCGCTTGTTCTGGCTGTCGCGCGCCGTGACGCGGCTGTCGAAATAGACCTCGTCGGACTTGAAGGGCGTGTGTCGGTCCATCTCGAAGGTCAGAACCTCGCGCAGGTTTTCCAGGGCCGGCGACGGCAGATCGACCGTACGCCTGAGCGAGCGGTCCCGCGGCAGACGGATCACCACTTCGGCTTGACCGAGCTTCCCACCGCTCAGGATCTCGCGCGCGCTCTCGGCCTGGCCGGCAAGACCGTGCTGCGAGAGATCCAACGAGCCGAGCTGCTGCACGGCCTCGCCCTTGACTTGCTCGAAGGTCACGCTGTCCCCGGCAACGGAGATCCACAGCTTCCGGCCGTTCCGACCGAACAGCAGGCGCAACCGATCCGGTAGGCATCCGGCCAGTTCGCCGAACCACCAAGCGAAAAACCGGCCGATCCGGTCCTTGATCAACGTCAATAGATCCATCATGAGCCTTGCGCTAGGCCGCCGCCGCGATCATACACCGAAGCACCTTCACAAGCTCAATTATATCGGCGCTCGCGAACCTTCTTGCCACAAGACAGTTCGTCCCCGAGATCACGGCAGGTTGGCGCTCGAGGTCGAGCGCGGCGCAACGATCAGGTCCGGCCAGTAGCGACCATCGCCAGATGGCAGAGCCACCTCGATCAAGACGAGCTTTGGCAGAAATTCGAGGTCGGACCAGCTGTCGTTCCACTGGACGTCCTTCCTCTTCTCGGTATCGCCGAAATATGAGAATCGAAGGCCTTCCACATTCTCGAGCAGGACGCGTCTCTTGCTCTCCTCGTCATCCAACGGGAACTCCAGGTCCGGGCGGTGGATCTGCCAGCGCAGGACCAGGCGATGATTTTCGTCCGACGGCTCGGTGAAAATCTCGAACAGGTAGAGTCCGCCCACGCCGGTCTGGGATGGTCCGGGCGCGGCAAATCCGAGCCGATCCCCCTCTCCGACGAAGACGGCCTGGTTCCCTGTGGGGGTGCGGAGCATAACGGCCTGGGCCAGCTGCCGACGCAGCAGCGACTGCATGACTTCGACTTCGGCGAAAGCCTCGCTGCGCTGGTTCCCAGTCTCCCAGGTGCGCGTGCCGAAACGCAGGCCGCCGAACAGCGCGACGAAGATCAACCCGAGCAAAGTCATGGCGACCAACAGCTCGACCAGGGTAAATCCGCCACTCCTTCGCCGGCCGCTCCTTCGCCAATCGGGCCGGGCGCCGGTCATCGCTGGCGCGCCAGGCGCAGCGTGCGCAGGCTGACCGCGCGCTCGTCCCGCCAGGAGACGGTAATCTCGACCTCGTACCCGGAGAGCCGCGGACCACCGGGGATCCCCGCAGGCACCGCCTGCTCGTAGGGCTCCACCACCGCGCGCCACTGAAAGCCGTTGTCCAGCTCTCCCGAGTGCTCGCCGGTTTCAAGGGGGATGATCTGCCCGATCTCCGCCGCCTTCGAACGGGCCTGCAGCGCGGCGGTCGCGTAGGACTCTGCCACCTGCTGACTGCGCAGCCCCGCAGCGAAGGTCTGCAGCAGTGCGCCCAGCATCAATGCCATGATGGTGAAGGCGACGAGAACCTCGATCAAGGTGAAGCCGTTGGGTTCGCGGGGCGTGTTCATGGCTGTTGTCGGGTCCGGCCTCTGCTGGCGGGCTACCAGTTCGTGATGTCCCGGTTTTCGTCCTCGC
>CAMYMY010000407.1 GCA_947259625.1 uncultured Kiloniellales bacterium
GCGCAGCGCGATCCGCTGCTCGAACATCAGCGCGGCGACGAGGTCCTCCTCCAACGACCGCTCCCAGTCCGCCTGGGCCTCGGCGGTCAGCGCCGGCACCGTGCTGGTGTCGGTGTAGAGGGTGTCACCGTGCCGGTCCGCCGCGACGGTGTTCACCCAGGGAATGCCCTGCACCCGATGGAGCGCCGAACGCAGCTCGTCCACGCTCTGGGCCCGATCCATCTCCAGGAACTGGTGGAGGAACCGATCGTTGCCCAGGTTGGCGTCGCGGAGGGCATACGCCGTCTCCGTCGACCACCCGAGGATGGGTAGGTCGACCACCGGTCCGTGGTGCGACGCATACCGGGTCACCGTTTCGGTCTGGACCGATCCGTCGTCGGCCCGCACCTCGATCTGGTGATCGGTCGGGCTGAGCGCCCGGATCTCGCCCTCGTGGAGGTAGGTCGTGGGCTCGTCCAGGCTCAGCTGGTAGATGCAGAAGCGGTGGCCGCTCGGGGCCTCCATGACCCACCAGCGCTTGATCTTGGCGATGCGTTTGGCGCCGAGCTTCTCCAGGCGTGCGGCCTCGGCCTCGAGGTCGTCGGTCTCGATGTCTAGGTGCACCCGGCTCGGGTGGTCGACCTTCTGCAGCAGCACGCTCATGTCGTCCGGGGCGGTCTCCAGCTCGATATAGCTCTCGTTGTCGGGGTCGGGCGAGCGCTTGGCCGCGCCGCCGAGCGCCCCGGCCCAGAATTCGGCCTCGCGGTCGAGGCCGTCGGTCTGGCAGTCGATGACGACCACGCCCAGCCGGCTCTTGTGCATCGCAGCCTCCCGTGCCTGTGCTCAGCCCGTCGTGAACCTCGCTTCAAAGCCCTCTTTTGCGCCACCAGGCATCTGATTTCATTTCCTCGGGAACCCGAGGATCCTCCGGTTCGAGTCCCAGTTCATCCAGTAAATCGAACCATTTGTCGCTAAGACCGTGAGGAAGCTTTGCACCGCACCATGGGCAATAGGTGATGTGTTGTTTTGCGAGGCTTCTATTGTATTCCCACGTCGTTAGAATTCCGTATTCACGATGGCGGTCGTTGTAACTGATCGATACTTCGCCTCCTGCTACATGACGAGCCATCTTCTCACAGCAGTGGACGTCTTTGGTCTTAGAAGTCATCTGATCCGGTCCATTAGACCCTTGCTTGCATCCCTGTCGGCGCTCACGCTGTTGCCAGCTCTGGCAACGTCGTCGCCGGCGGGGTGTTGCGAGAGCGCTGGGCGCGGACGACGCCGTCGATGATGACCATGCCGATGCCGGGCAGGTCGCCCAGGCGCACGCTCTCGAGGAGCGTCTTGCCGGCGGTGTGCTGGGCGCGGTCCATGATCACGAAGTCGGCGGCGCGGCGCGGTTCTATGAGGCCGCAGTCGAGCTCGCGCATGCGCGCCGTATTGCCCGTCGCGAAGCAGAACGCGGTCTCGGCCGGCACGTCGCCCAGGCTGGAGAGCAGCGAGATCACGCGCAGGATGCCGAGCGGCTGCACGCCCGAGCCGGCCGGCGAATCGGTGCCCAGGATCACGCGCTCCGGCTGGCCCAGGTCGAAGGCCGCGCGCATGGCGTAGAGCGCGGCCTTCTCGTTGCCGTTGTGGACGATCTCGATGGCCCGCCCGCAGGACTCGCAGAGCCGGCCGATCTCGGAGAGCGGCAGGGCGGTGTGGCCGCCGTTGATGTGGCCGATCACGTCGGCGTCGGCCTCGAGCACCACGTCGGCGTCGATCAGGCCCGAGCCCGGGATCGAGGGGCCGCCGGTGTGGATCGTGCTCTGGATGCCGTACTTGCGGGCCCAGGCGACCATGCGGCGCGCCTCCTCGCCCTGCTTGACGCCGCCCAGGCCGACCTCGCCCAGGAGCGTGACCCCGGCCTCGGCCAGGTCCTTGAAGTCCTGCTCCTCCATGCCCTGCTCGAGGACCGGCGCGCCGGCGTGCACCTTGACCCCGGCCGGCGGCAGATTCGAGAAGGCGCGCTGCGCGGTGATCGCCAAGGCCTTGAGGCCGACCACATCCTTGGGCCGGCCCGGCAGGTGCACCTCGCCGGCCGAGATCATGGTCGTGACGCCGCCGTTCAGGAAGCTGTCGATCCAGTTGAGCTGGCTCTGTCGCGGCGTCCAGTCGCCGAAGACCGGATGGACGTGGCTGTCGATCAGGCCCGGCGCCAGCGTCGTGCCCTTGGCGTCGACCGTGCGGTCAGCCCCGCCGGTGTCGCAGTCGGCCGCCTTGCCGACCTGGGTGATGCGACCGTCCACGGCGACCACCGTGTCGGCGTCGAGGATCGGCTGGGCCAGGTCGCCCGAGAGCATCAGGCCGACGTTGCGGACGACCAGCTTGCCGGTCGTCGCCGGCGCTTGCGGTGCTGCCATTTCGTGATCCTCCCTGCGGCGTTTCGCCCGGAAGCTTACGGCGGCTTGGCATTCCTGCCAACAACGCCGCGCCGCGGTGCGGTGAGCCGATGGATGATCTCGCCGATCAGGCCGCGCGGGAAGAGCACCACGCTCAGCACGAACAGCAGGCCGAGGGCGAGCAGCCAGTAGGTGCCGAGAGTCTCGGAGAGGACGTTCTCCACGCTGCGCACCAGGATCGCCCCCAGGAAGGCGGCGAGCGGCAGGGTCCGGCCGCCGAGCGCGACCCAGATCAGCACCTCGGTCGAGAGCGTGAAGCCGATCAGGGGCGGCGAGGCGAAGTTGAACTGGGTGACGAAGAGGGCGCCAGCCAGGCCGGCGACGCCGGCGCCGAGGGTGAAGGCGGTCAGCTTGTAGCCGGCGGTGTCGTAGCCGAAGTAGCCGGTGCGGTCCTGGTTGTCGCGGATCGCCCGCAGCACGATGCCGTAGCGCGAGCGGGTCAAGGCCTCGAGCAGCAGGTAGACGGCGAAGACCAGCGCCAGGGTGAGGTAGTAGACCGGCACGCTGTCCCAGATCTCGGTCCCGCCACCCAGCAGGCCCAGGTTCATGGGCGGCACGTTCATCAGGCCGTTCAGGCCGCCGATGTAGGCCCAGTTGATCGCCAGGCGCTCGGCGACGACCGCGATCGCCAGGGTCACGATGGCGAAGTAGGCGCCTTGCAGCCCCTTGCCGTAGAACAGGAAGCGGCCGAGCAGATTCGCGAAGCCGGCCGGCAGGAGGACCGCGCATAAGACACCGAGATAGCTGGAGGGCGCCGCCTCGAGGCCCGGGACCATGCCGAGGGTGACCAAGCTCATGGCATAGCCGCCGATGCCGAAGAACACCGCCTGGCCGAAGCAGAGCAGGCCGCAGTGGCCCCAGATCAGCGCCAGGCTCATGGCGAAGAGACCGTAGGTGAAGTACTGCGCCAGCTGGCCGACCTGCCAGGCACCGAGCCCCAAAGGCGCCAGGGCGAGCGCGCCCCAGACCGCCAGGTTGACGAGCAGGAGGCGGGAGGGCGCGCGGCTGGTCATGGCGAACGCCCCGAGCGAAGAGCCGGCGACCATGCTCTAACCCTCTCCGGCGAGGGGGAAGGGAGAAGAATGGCGTGATCTCGGCGTCTTTTCCCTCTCCTTTGGGAGAGAGCAGGGAAAACAACGCGCCCTCACCCTGCCCTCTCCCAGTGGGAGAGGGTTCCGTCGTGGGCCCCTCTTCGATCCTGTCCGCGAGGGTGAGGGAGGAACGGGATGCGCGACCGGAGCGGCGGGTCTGGCGCGGGCGGTCATCCGCCGAACCACCGGCCGGCGAGGCCGCGCGGGAACAGGCGGATGACGACGATCGCCATGGTGAAGACGACGATCTGGGCGACCACCGGCGACCAGAGGTTGGCCGCCAGGGTGTCGGTGCCGCCGATCGCCGCTGCGCCCAGCAGCGGGCCGGCCAGGTGGCCCGCGCCGCCGACCAGGATCGACAGGAAGGCGGGGATCAGGAAGCCCAGGCCCATCTGCGGGTCGACGCTCATGATCGGCGCCATGACCGCACCGGCCAGACCCGCCAGCGCCGCGCCGTAGGCGAAGGTCGCGCGGTCGAGGCGCCGGGTGTTGATGCCCAGGCAGGCCGCCATGTCCCGGTTGGCGATGACGCCGCGGGCGGCCAGGCCGAAGGCGGTACGGAAGAACAGCCAGAAGGTGACGGCGATGACGAGCAGGGCGACGGCCATGATGAACAGGCGGTAGGCCGGATAGGGCGCGCCGAAGATCTCAATGCTGGCGGCGATCGGGCTGCTCACCGTGTGCGAGGCCGGCCCGAAGGCGACGACGACCGCCTGCTTGATCGCGATCGACAGGCCCCAGGTGGCGAGGATGGTGTCGAGGAAGCGGTGGTAGACGTGGCGCACCACCAGCTCCTCGACGATCAGCCCGACCAGGCCGACGGCGAGCGGCGCCAGGACGAGACCGAGCCAGTAGGAGCCGCCCAGCCGCTCGACCATGACGACCGTGTAGGCGCCCAGCAGGAACAGCTCGCCGTGGGCCATGTTGATCACGTTCATCAGGCCGAAGATGATCACCAGGCCCATGGCGACCAGGATGATCGCCAGGATGAAGTTGCTGGCGTCGAGCGTCAGGATGAAGAGCTGCTCCATGGCTTTCCCCGCGCGCTCAGACGGCCAGATAACGGTGCAGGATGGCGGCGTCGCCGCGCAGCTCCGCGGCCGCGTGGCGCGCCGCGACGCGGCCGTTCTCGATGAAGGCGCAGTCGGCGGCCAGAGACAGCACCATCTCGACGTTCTGCTCGACCAGCAGGACGGTGAGGCCCTCCTCGGCGGCGATCTGTTTCAGACTCGCGGCGATCTGAAGGACGATCGAGGGCTGGATGCCCTCGGAGGGCTCGTCGAGCAGCAGCAGGCGCGGCTGGCCGACCAGCGCCCGGGCGATCGCCAGCTGCTGCTGCTCGCCGCCGGACAGCGTGCCGGCCCTCTGGCCGCGGCGCTCGGCCAGGACCGGGAAGTGTCGGTAGGCCGCGGCGGGGACGCGCCGCGCGCCGCCCGGCCTGCCGACCAGGCCGAGGCGCAGATTCTCCTCGACCGTGAAATCGGCAAAGATCTCGCGGCCTTGCGGCACGTAGGCGATACCCAGCTTGGCGATGGTATAGGGTCTGAGCCCGGCGGTGTCCCGCCCGCGGAAGACGATGCGGCCCGCGCTGACGGTCACCAGGCCCATCAGCGCGCGCATCAGGGTCGTCTTGCCCATGCCGTTGCGCCCCAGCAGGGCGGCGACGGTTCCCTCGGCGACCTCGAGGTCGAGGCCGTTCAGGACCCGGCTGCCCCGGTAGCCGGCCTCGAGGCCCGCGACGCTCAGCATGGCGCCTGGCCGCCCAGATAGGCCTCGCGCACCAGCGGATCGGCGCTCACCTCGGCATAGGCGCCGCGGCGCAGGATCCTGCCCTGCAGCATGACCGCGACCGGGCAGCCGAGCCGGCGCACGAAGGCCATGTCGTGCTCGATCGCGACGATCGCGGTCCCGGTCTCCTCGCGGATGCGCAGGATCAACTCGGCCGTCGCCTCGGTCTCGCCCAGGGTCATGCCGGCGGTCGGCTCGTCGAGCAGCATGAGCCGCGGCCGGCTGGCCAGCAGCAGGGCGATCTCGAGCCACTGCTTCTCGCCGTGGGACAGCTCGCCGGCCGGCAGCCCGGCCTTGTCCGCCAAGCGAACGAGCGCGAGCAAGCGTGCGGCCTCGCCGGCGTCCCGGTCGCGGACCAGCAGGCCGCGCAGCCCGCGCCGGCCGGCCTCGGCGAAGAGCGGCACCGTCAGGTTCTCACGCACGCTGAGCGCCGGATAGATCGCCGGCACCTGAAACTTGCGGCCGATTCCCAGGCGGCTGATCTCGAAGGGCCTGAGGCCGGCCAGGTCCCGGCCGCGAAAGCGCA
>CAMYMY010000408.1 GCA_947259625.1 uncultured Kiloniellales bacterium
TCAGGGTCTCGGGCGTGATGTCGTTGGCGTTGTGGATCCGGCTCTCGTAGAAGGCCACGCCCGGCAGGTCGAGAAGGCGCCGGAACTCGTACTCGATGGTCTGGTCACTGCCCAGCACGATGACGCCGATGGCCGCCCGTTCGGCGATGCCGCCGTCGAGCTCGAAGGCCATGCGCTGCTTGTTGACCAGCAGGCCGTCGCCTGATGTCGGGGCCGCGAGGGTCTCGGTCATGTCCTCAATCCTCCACAAGCCTTAACGCAGCGTCATGCCGTCGAGCGGGGTCTCGGGCTCGCGCCCGGCGACGAGGTCCGCGGTGATGCGCGCCGCGCCGCAGGCCATGGTCCAGCCCATGTGGCCGTGGCCGGCATTGTAGAAGAGATTGCGCTGCGCGCCGAGGCCGAAGATCGGCGCGCCCTCGGGCGTCATCGGACGGAGGCAGGCGCGGTAGTCCGGCCGAGCGTAGTCGCCGCCCTCGGGGAACAGGTCGCGGGCCGCCGCCAGCATGTGCCTGAAGTCGGCCGGCTTGTGCGACAGGTCGTAGCCGGCGAACTCGGCCGTCGCGGTGATGCGCAGGCGCTCGCCCATGCGCGCGTAGGCGACCAGGTTGCCCTCGTCGACGCCGCCGATTGCGGGCGGGCTATGGCCGGCCTCGACCGGCAGGGTGACCGAGTAGCCCTTGATCGGATAGATCGGCAGCCTGACGCCGAGCCGCCGGGCCAGCAGCGGGCTCGCGCAGCCGAGCGCCATGACGTAGTGGTCCGCGGTTTCCCGGCCGCGGTCGGTCAGCACCCCGGTGACGGTATCGCCGTCGGCCTCGATGCCGGTGATCGCCGTGCCGTAACGGAACGCCGCGCCCTTTTCGGCGCAGACCGCCGCCAGGCCCAGGGTGAACAGGCGGGCGTCGCCGCTGCCGTCGGTCGGGCAGTGGATGGCGCCGGCGAGCTTTTCCTTGACCGGGGCCAGCGCCGGGTCGATGCGCGCCATCTCGTCGCGGTCGACGGCCCGGAGGTCCTGCCCGCCGCCGGACAGGATCGCCATCTTGGCGACGCTCTGGTCGAAGTCCCGGGCGTTGCGGTAGAGGTAGAGCAGGCCCCGGTCCTCGCCGTCGTAGGCGACACCGGTCTCGGCCACCATGGCGTTGAAGGCGGCCTGGGAATAGCGGCAGAGGCGATGCTTGCGCAGGGTGTTGACGCGCGCCCGCTCGGCCGTGCACTGGCGCAGGAACGAGAGCGACCAGCGCCACAGGCGCGGGTCGAGGCGCGGCTTGAAGCGGAGCGCCTGGTCGTCGCGCCACAGCGACTTGAGCAGCATCGCCGGCGCCTTGGGCGAGGCCCAGGCGTAGGAATGCCCCGGCGCGATCAGGCCGGCGTTGGTCGCGCTGGTCTCCTCGGCGGCGCTCTCGTTGCGCTCGACCACCGTGACCTCGTGGCCGTCCTTCAGCAGGCAATAGGCCGTGGTCACGCCGATCACGCCCGCGCCCATGACCAGAACCTTCATGCCCACCCCCGATCGACGCCGGCCCCCGATGCCGTATCGAGACTCTAGGCGAAATTCAGGCGCTTTGCGACCCGCGGCCCTTCAGCGCAACGTGACGCGGTCGACCGGAATGCCCCAGATGCCCCGTTTGCGCTCCCGGGCGATGCGCTCCAGGACCAGGTACTTGAAAGGCGCGCCGGGCAGGGCGACGGCCCAGCCGTGGTACAACATCCAGGCAGAAAGGTCGATCTCGGGGCCGAGCGGCGAGTTGCGGACGCGGATGCGGCAGACCGCGCTCTCGCTGCGGTCGGCATGGCGCGCCACCCGATCGCAGGCGACGAAGCGGTCGACCCTGAGGTCGAGCTGCAGCACGGCCCTGGACGCGCAGCGCACCGGTCGGATTTCCGTTCGGCAGATCCGGTTGGTCGGCGGGATGTAGATGCCGTGGAGGCGGATTGTGCGCCGGCCGACGGCGAGCGTGCCGTCGTCCTGGACGAAGGCGAGCCGGCGAACCTCGGCCAAGGCCGGGGCCTGGAACGCGACAAAGGCGGCGAGCAGGGCGAGGAGAAGTTTCGGCATGGCGCCTGTTCCCGGGCTGTGACGGACCGCCGCGGGCGGCCCTCTCGAAGGTGTTACGCCGCGCGTCCGCAGTTTATCCCAAAGGATGCCTACCGCGCGGCTATGATGCCGATCTCGACCGTGTACTTGGCGAAGGCCAGCTTGGCCTCGACGCAGGCGCGCGCCGGGGCCGCGCCCTCGGGCAGCCAGGCGTCCCAGACCTCGTTGACCGCGTCGTAGTCGCGCATGTCGGCCAGCCATATGGTGGCCGAGAGCAGCTTCGACTTGTCGCTGCCGGCCTCGGCCAGGAGGCCGTCGATCTTCTTCAGGATGGCCGCGGCCTGCTCGCCGGCGGAGGCGGCCGGCGCTCTCTCCGCCACCTGGCCGGCCAGGTAGACGGTATCGCCGTGCACGACGATCTGGCTCATGCGCGTGCCGGTCTGCTTGCGTTCGATGGTCATGGCGCTGCTCTCCCTATCTAGGCGGCCTGGAGGTCGAAGCCGAGGCGAGACAGCTCGGTCTCGAGGGCGGTTGCCTGCTCGCCGGAAAGCGGGGTCAGCGGCGGCCTCACCCCGAGCCAGGCCGAATCGCCCAGGCGATGGGCCAGGATCTGCTTCAAGGTGGGGATCATCGGGTTGGCCTGGAGCACCAGGCGCGTCGCCGTAATCTCGTCCTGCAGCTCCTGGCGGTCCTCGCGCCCATCCTTCCAGGCGTCCCAGACCCGGCGGATCGCCGGCCCGTTGACATTGGCCGAGGCGCTGATGCAGCCGGCCGCCCCCCGCTCGAGCATGTCGAGCATGATCGACTCGGTCCCCGGAAAGATCGCCAGATCCGGAAAGCGGGCGATGAAGTGGGCGCAGCCCTCGGGATCGCCCGAGCTGTCCTTGATGCCCTTGATGGTCTCCGGATAGGCGGCCAGCAGGCGCTCGACCAGGCCATGGGTGATCGGCACGGCCGAGAGGCGCGGGAAGTGGTAGAGATAGACCTCGAGCTTCGCATCGCCGGTGCGCTCGATCACCTCGGCATAGCTCGCATGCAGACCCTCGTCGCTCACGCCCTTGTAGTAGAAGGGCGGCAGCATCAGCACGCGCTTGCAGCCGAGGCCGGCGGCATGGCGCGTCAGCTCGATGCTGTCGCTCAGTGCGCAGCAGCCGGTGCCGACCATCAGACGCGCGGGCGCGATGCCGGCCTCCAGCACGGCCTCCAGCAGCGCCTTGCGCTCGGCGACCGAGAAGGAGGTGGCCTCGCCCGTGGTGCCGAAGATCGCCACGCCGTGGCAGCCCTCCTCGTCGAGCAACCGCCGCACGTGGGCCACCGTGCGCTCGGCATCCGGCGCCAGTTCACCGCCCAACGCCGTCAATGCCGGTGCCCAGAGCCCTTCGGCCCGGCCCGCCTTGGCCTGTTCCAGTGTCGCGGTCTCGGTGCTCGCCATGGCAGCTCTCCTTGCCGATGTCCGTTCTGCGCGCGGGCGCGTCCGGCAACTTCCGCAACCTGGCTGCCCC
>CAMYMY010000409.1 GCA_947259625.1 uncultured Kiloniellales bacterium
CGAGGACTGGCGCCGCACCATCACGGTCGGTCTCGACGGCGCCTTTCACTGCCTGCGCCACGCCGTGCCGCTGCTGAAGGCCGCCGGTGCCGGCAGCATCATCAACATCTCCTCGACCGCCGGGCTCATGGGCTATCCGCTGCGCGCGCCCTACACGGCGGCCAAGTGGGCGCTGGTCGGCCTGACCAAGAGCCTGGCCGTCGAGCTCGGCCCCTTCGGCATCCGGGCCAACGCGATCTGCCCCGGCAGCGTCGACGGGCCGCGCATGGAGCGGGTCATCGCCGCCGAGGCCGAGGCGCGCGGCCTCGCCGCCGAGCAAGTCCGCGAGCGCTATCTGCGCAACGTCTCCCTGCGCACCTTCATCGATGGCGGCGACATCGCGGATATGGCGCTGTTCCTCGCGTCCGACGCCGGGGCCAAGATCTCCGGCCAGGCGCTTGCCGTCGACGGACGTACCGAAAGCCTGGCGAACTGAGCGCTCCACCCGCGGCGGTCCTAGTTGCGCGGCCGCAGGCCCAGCTTCTCGCGCGCCTCGGCCGGGCCGACCGCCCGGGCGCCCAAGAGCTCGATGATCCTGACCGCCTTCTCGACCAGCTGCGCGTTGCTGGCGAAGACGCCGCGCTCGAGATAGAGGTTGTCCTCCAGGCCGACCCGCACGTGGCCGCCCAGAAGCACGGCCTGTGCCACCATCGGCATCTCCATGGCCGAGATCGCGAAGGCGGTCCAGTTGGCGCCCGGCGGCACCATCTCGGCCATGTTCTTCATCGCCGCGGTCGTCGCCGGCGCGCCCCAGGGAATGCCGAGGCAGATCTGGTAGAGCGGCGGCTCCTCGACCAGCCCCTCCTTGACCAGCTGGTTGGCGAACCACAAGTGGCCGGTGTCGAAGCACTCGAGCTCGGGCTTGACGCCCCAGCTCTTGATCTTCTCGGCCATGGTGCGCAGCATCGGCGGCGTGCTGATATAGGTGCCGTCACCGAAGTTGAGCGTGCCGCAGTCGAGCGAGCAGATCTCGGGCCGCAGGGCCTCGACGTGGGCAAGGCGCTCCAAGGGTCCCACCAGGTCCGAGCCGGGGCCGGCCTCGGCCGGGTTGTCCTCCTTCGGGAAGAAGTCGCCGCCCATGCCGGCGGTCAGGTTGACCACGGCGTCGACGTCGCTGCCGCGGATGCGCTCGACCACCTCGGCATAGTACTCGACCTTGCGGCTCGGCTCCCCGGTCTCCGGCTCGCGCACGTGGCAGTGGACGATGGCGGCGCCGGCCTTGGCGGCGCCGACCGCCGCCTCGGCGATCTGCTTGGGCGTGATTGGAAGGTCCGGGTGCTTACCCGCCGTGTCGCCGGCCCCGGTCACGGCGCAGGTCACGATCACCTCGCGGTTCATCTCGCAGCTCCCCTTCGCACTGGCTCGGTTCTCTCATCCCCGCCGGCCGCAAGGCGCGTCGTCGGACCACGCTATACTAACCCGACCCGCGTTCTTGCAACAGATCGACGCGAACTTGACCGCACGCGCCAGAGCTGGCGACGGCGGCTTGGCGCGTGTGCGCCCGGATCGGGTTAGACGCCCAGCGGAATGCGGGCGAACTTGGTCTCGATCCGCGCGCCGTTGCCTGGCGCGTTGAAGCCGGCTTCGATCTCGAGAACGGCGTCGGTCTCCACCGGCGTGTCCTCGAATGGAACCAGGGCGAGCGGATTCGGGTTCAATACATCCGCGAGCGTGCCGGCGGCGCGATAGGTTGTCCGCCATCGCGTCTGATCGACGTCGCAAAGGCAGTAGCCGCGGAACAGCCCATTGAAGAACTCGACCTGCGGGTTGTCCGCCAGCACCGAGGCCCGGACGACCGCATCAGCCGGCCGCGGATCGAGCGCGTCGAAGGTCGCGGAGATCGCCGTGCAAACGAACTCCGCCGCGAGGATCTCCGAGTTCGGGTTCGTGAAGTCGTCGAGCAGGTTGATGCCCCAGGCCGAATGGATGTCGCCGGACAGCACGACCGGATTGCTGGGTCGGACCCGGGCCAGGACGTCGAACAAGCGCCTGCGCGCCGCCAGGTAACCGTCCCAAGCGTCGACATTGAAGATATCGTCGATACGCCTGAGGAGGTTGTCGATCGCTTCCCGCTGCTCGGGCGGCGTGTCGGGGGGAAGCTGGGCAAGGGTGCTGAGTCGCGCCGCCTCGGTCAAATTCCACTGGCCCAGCATGACCTGCTGGGCGAGGATGTTCCAGGTCGCGCGCGAACGCACCAGGTTGCGCGTCAACCACCTCTCTTGCTGCTTCCCCAGCATTGTCGCGCTCGGGTCCAGAATCCCGGTATCGTCGAACAGCGTCTCGCCCAAGAGCGGCTCGGCCAGCAGGCTGTCGGGATCGGTCGAGCCGAAGCCGTCCTCGGCCGGCTGATCGGTGCGGAACTGGCGCGTGTCGAGCACGTGGATGTCGGCCAGATCACCGAACCGGAGCTTCCGGAAGAGCCTCATGTGCGGGCCGTGCTTGCGGTTGGCCGGCCGTAGGGGCATGGTCTCCGAATAGACCCGATAGGCGTTGCGCCGGCGGTCCACGAACGCTTCGCCCTGCGCCGGGCCGTCCTCCTCGGCGATCAGGCCCGCGTAGTTGTTGTCGACCTCATGATCGTCCCAGGTGACGATGAACGGGAAGCGGGCGTGGGCCTCCTGCAGGTTCGGATCGAGGCGGTAGAGCGCGTAACGGTCGCGGTAGTCCTCGACCGTGAAGACTTCTTCGTTGACGTGATTGCGTCCCTCGGCGATCGGGTTGCCTCGGGGGCCGTTCTCGTAGATGTAGTCACCGACATGGACGACGAAGTCGAGCTCCTGCTCGGCCATGTCCCTGTAGGCAGGGTAGAACCCGTCCCGGAAGTCCTGACAGGAGGCCATCGCAAAGCGCATCTGGGCGACGACGTCGCGCCGGCTTGGAAAGGTGCGCGTACGTCCAACCCGGCTGAATTCGCCCAGCGCCTCGAAGCGATAGTAGAACCAACTGTCGGAAGGCAGGCCCGGGGCGATCACGTGCACCGCGTGGCCGTTGCGAGGCAGGGCGATGGTCGTCCCGCTGCGGATTACGTTCGCCATGCCGAGATCGGCGGCCACCTGCCATCGGACCAACACCGAGGCGTCGGCCATGCCGCCGCCGTTGAGGGGATCGGGTGCGAGCCGGGTCCACAGCACGACCGAGTGGGCGCCAGGATCTCCGGAGGCCACGCCGAGCGCGAACAGTGGGTCGTTGAACGCCCCCGCGTCGGCGCGCAGACCGCCGAGAATGGCCGGCGCGGCGAAGAGGCCGGCAGTGGCGCCGACCCCCTGCACGAAACGTCGGCGCCTTAACGGCGCAGCCGCGCTTGGCCGGGTCGACCAGCGGGCCGGCTCTGGCGCGCCGCGTCTTTCGAGTCGAAGGGTTTTTTTGACCATTGAAACGCTCCCCTATCCACGGTTGGTGTTCAAGCAGCGGTTCTTCTTTGGTGTCCGAAGCGAACGGTTCCAGCTGCAACTTTTGTGATGATCAGATCGCTACGGCGCTACAAACAGTAG
>CAMYMY010000410.1 GCA_947259625.1 uncultured Kiloniellales bacterium
TAGTAGTACTTGGCGGCCTCGTAGAATTTCAGGAAGTAGTCGTTGTACGGGCCGACCCACTCGGTCGCGTCGATGGCGCCGGAAACCAGGTTCTCGTAAATCTGGCTGCCCGGCAGCGAGACCGGCGAGCCGCCGACCTTGGCGATGACGTCGCCGCCCAGGCCCGGGATACGCATCTTCAGGCCCTTCAGGTCGTCGGCCGACTCGATTTCCTTGTTGAACCAGCCGCCCATCTGCACGCCGGTGTTGCCGCAGGGCAGGGCCTTCAGGCTGAAGCTCGCGGCCAGTTCGTCCCACAGCGCCTGGCCGCCGAGATGATTGATCCAGGCGCTCTGCTCGGTGTAGGTGAGACCGAACGGCACCGAGGTGAAGAAGGCCCAGGCCGGGTGCTTGCCCTTCCAGTAATAGTCGGCCGAGTTGTAGGCCTGCGCGTTGCCGGACGCCACCTCGTCGAACACGTCGAAGCCGCCGACGCGCTCGCCGGATGCGAAGTACTTGGTGGCGATCCTGCCGTCGGTCAGGTTGGTGATTCGGTCGGCAAGCCGCTGGGCGCTGATGCCGAGGCCGGGGAAATCGCGCGGCCAGCTCGACACGATGACCATTTCCTTACGGCCCTGGGCGATGGCCGGGGCCGCGAGCGTGGTGGATGCCGCGACGGCGCCGGCGGCAACGCCTGTTTTGGTTATGAACGAACGACGATCCATCTGTGAGTCTCCCTTACGGTTATTGGACGGCTCCGGAAGAAACACCGGAGGCCCGGTTATGATTGCTGCTCCTGAATAGCAGCCTACAAGGAAATAAGCAGCCCTCATATAATCAAGAAACCTGCAAAACGGCATCCAGACCTCCCGCGGGGTGCGTTCTTAAGCCCAGGAACAGAAGAGATGGAAGGAAATGCACGAATACGTTGCGGGGTCTCGATCGAGGCGGGGTTCGCCCTGCCGACGTCCGGCCTTTGGCATGGGCCACACGCCCCTCGGGCCGGGGAATCCCGGCCCCGGGATTCCGCCTGTTGTGCTGACCGGTCCATCGATGATAACTACGCGGGGCAACCCACATCGTCCGCGGCGCGTTTCCCGAACGGTGTCGAGCTGTCCTCACTCGTCGTATCCCGGAGAGTAGCAACCTTGAGTTCACGAGCCGCCAAACGCCGCAAGTCCGGCCGGAAGCCCGAACACAAACGTTCGAAGCACCACGCGCCGGCCACGGCCGCCACCTGCCCGTCCTGCAACGCCGAGGTCCAATCGGATGCCCGCTTTTGCCATGCCTGCGGCGTTTCCTTGGGTGCCTCGACGGCGTCCGCAGGTTTGGATGTCAAGACTGTCGGCCTGGTCGTCGCCGCCGCAATAGCGATTGTTTCGGTGGTCTTCGCGGTCGCGATCATCGTCACTCAAAATAAGATCCAGGTGCCGCCGCCGAGGCCCGCCGCCAGTTCGGACACGGCGGCCAGCCCGTCGCTCGATCTATCGAGCATGTCGCCGCGGCAGGCGGCCGATCGACTGTTCAACCGGGTCATGATGGCGAGCGAGCAAGGCAACGTGGCCGAGGCACTGCAGTTCGCGCCGATGGCGGTGCAGGCCTACGAAAGCCTCGGAACGCTGGATGCCGATGGGCGCTACCACCTTGGGATGATTCACACGCTGACCGGCGATTTCGCCAAGGCCCGCGAGCAGATCGGCGTTATCAAGCAGTCCGTGCCCGACCATCTTCTGGGATTCACGCTGGAGCACGCCATCGCCGAGCAGACCGGCGATGCGGAAGCCGCGGCCCGGGCTTCCGCGGCCTTCACCGCGGCCTACGATTCGGAGATAGCGGCGGACAGACGGGAGTACGGCGACCATCGAACCACGATCGAGCGTTTCCGCGCGGCGGCGGAGGCAGGCACGACCAAGAGCGATTAGCCCGAATTCATCCCCTCCGATATCGTTACCTTAGTCTGCCGATCGACATCGGCCTGTCGACGATTTTAGGTATTACTCCTCGCCCGGTTTGCCGCCGCGCAGCTTCTTGAGCGCGCCGCGCCGTGTCTTGGCCTCCAGGCGGCGTTTTTTTGACCCCGGGGTTGGGCGGGTCGGCCTGCGGGCGGCGGGAGGCCGGGCCGCCTTTTTCAGAAGGCTGGTCAGGCGGGCGAGCGCGTCGTCGCGGTTCTGCTCCTGGGAGCGGTAGCGCGCGGCGGTGATGACGATGACGCCCTCCTTGGTGAGCCGCCGGCCGGCGAGGCGCTCGGCCCGGGCGCGCAGGTCGTCCGGCAGGGACGGCGAGCCGCGCAGATCGAAGCGCAGCTGCACCGCCGTCGAGACCTTGTTGACGTTCTGCCCGCCGGGGCCCGACGCGCGCACGAAGGTCTCCTCGATCTCCCGCGGGTCGATGGCGATCTGGTCCGTGATTTCGATCATGACGGCGCGCTTGTGCTGAATTCGATGCGGAATCGAGTTTCGTGACGCGAGCATACACCGAATTTCTTTGGAGGCTCTTAAGCGACCAAAGAAAACGGCCCGCCGGGTGGCGGGCCGTTCGCTGGGTCTTCCGGTACCGGGTGTGCCGGTGTTCAGGCGGCCGAGCGCGCGCTGCCGGTGTCGCCGGCGAGGGCACCGAGCAGGTTCTGCGGCGAGGACTCGCCATAGGGATCCGTCTCGCAGTTGTCCGCGAAGCCGGGCTCCTCGAACCAAGCTTCGACCATCCCGTCCTCGACGATCGCGGCGTAGCGCCAGGAGCGCAGGCCGAAGCCGAGATTGTCCTTGCGGACCAGCATGCCCATCTTGCGCGTGAACTCGCCCGTGCCGTCGGGGATCAGCTTGACGTTCTCGAGGCCCTGCTGCCGGCCCCAGGCGTTCATGACGAAGGCGTCGTTGACCGAGATGCAGTAGATCTCGTCGATGCCCTGGGCCTTGAAGTCACCATGGAGCTTCTCGAAATCGGGAAGCTGATAGGTCGAACAGGTCGGCGTGAAGGCCCCGGGCAGCGAGAAGAGGACGACGCGCTTTCCCTTGAAATAATCGTCCGTTGTCCGGTTCTCCCAGCGGTAGGGGTTCGGGCCGCCGACGGACTCGTCGCGCACGCGGGTCTTGAAGGTCGCTTCGGGAAGCTTCCTGCCGATCATCAGTGTCTCCTTTCGGTCCAGAGCCAGATATTAGAATAATTCCAATATATGGATTAGTCACCTGTCTTCAAGGTGAAAAATTCTAATATGACTGGAATTTACCCCGGGTGACGGTCGCGGGCTTGAGCGCCGTGATGCCCGCTACCGGCGCGCGGGCCGTAGGTCCGGGGCCATGAGGGTGCGTGTCCGCGGGTCTTCGCGCAGCCGCTCGGACGCTCCTCCGGGAAACGCCTCAGCTGCACCGTCCCGGGCTCGGCCTCCACCGCCTCGGCGGCCAGCGCGATGGCGCGGCTGAGCCCGCCCAGCTCGTCGACCAGGCCGTTCTTTGCGGCGTCCTCGCCAGTCCACACCTGGCCCTTGGCCACCTTCAGCACGTCTTCAAGGGCCAGGCCGCGACCCGCCGCAACCTTGGCCGTGAAATCCCCATAGGTGCCGTCGAGCCGGCGCTCGAGGCGCGCCCAGCCGTCCTCCGAGAAGGACCGGTTCATCGACCAGATGTCCGCGTTGTCCCCGGCCTGCACGCCGTCCCAGGCGACGCCCAGCTTGTCCCACAGGCCGCTCAGCACCAGCTTGCCGGCGACCACGCCGATCGAGCCCGTCACGGTGCCCGGCTGGGCGACGATCCTGTGCGCCGGGATGGCCACGAAGTAGCCGCCCGAGGCCGCCACCCCGCCCATCGACACCACCACCGGCGTCCCCGCCTCGCGCGCCCGCTGCATCTCGCGCCAGATCACGTCCGAGGCGACGTAGGAGCCGCCCGGGCTGTCGACCCGGAAGACGATGGCCTCGACCTCGGGGTCGTCCAGCGCATCGGAGATCGCCTGCGCTACGGTGTCGGCGCCCATCACCGCCTGGCCGAAGCCCGGGTCGTTCTCGCTTTCGCCCAGCTGCACCGGTCCAAGGCCGTAGATCAGGCCGACCACCGGGCCGTCGCGCTCCGGCTCGTCGCGCGCGCGTGCGTAGTCGCTCAGGGCGAACAGCTCCGCCTCGTCGCCGGCCTCGGCCAGGACCGCCGCGCGCACCTCGTCCCAATAGCCCAGCCGGTCGGCCAGGCCCGCCTCCAGCGCGCCCTCGGCATCGTAGGGGCCGCCGTCGATCAGGGCCCGCGCCTTGCCGGCGTCGATCTGCCGCCCTTCGGCGATGCCCGCGGCGATCTGACCGACCCAGGAATCGACCAGGCGCTGCAGGTTGCGGCGCTGCGGCGCGGGCAGGGCTGTATCGGTCAGCGTGTTCATGACGCCTTTGAACTCCTCGCGCTGGGCCAGCTGCGGCTCCACGCCGAGCTTGTCGAGCGCAGTGCGCAGGAAGGGGCTCTGGATGAGCACGCCGGTCAGGTCCAGGTCGCCCGAAGGTTGCAGCCAGATCCGCTCGAAGGCGCTGGCGAGATAGTAGTGCTGGGTTCCGTTGCCGCCCTCGCCCAAGCTCTCGGCGAAAGCGACCGCGAACCTGCCCTGCGCGCGGAAGCGCCCGATCGCATCGCGCAGCTCCTGCACCAGGGCGATATCCAGGGCGCCGCGCCCGACCCGGGCGACCAGGCCTTTGATCCGCGGGTCGCGGCCGGCGGCCTCGAGCGCCTCCAGCGCCTCGCGCAGCACGATGACCTCGCCCAGCGAGGCGCGGGCGAGCGGGTTGTCCGGCCGCACCTCGACAACGCCTTGGGCGAGGTCGAGGGTCAGCACCGCGCTCTCCGGCATCTCGGGCCGTGCCACCTTGAGCGGCTCGGCCCGGGAGACGAGCAACGCCAATCCGATGAGGGCCACCAACACCAGAAATCCGATCGCCGCGAACAGGCCGACCAGGCTTTTCAGTATGAACATGACAGCGCGCATGGCTCTCGTCCGCTCTCGTCCGCTCCCGCCGCGCCGGCGGCACCGCCCTCCGCCGCGCCCGGAACCGTGATAGTCGCGATCGCCCCGCGAGTCGACTCCGGATTGAATCGGCTTCGTCGAAGCGCCGGCGGCTACGGCTCGCCCGATCCGGCTGTTGGGCTGTTTGTGGCGGCGGGCGCGGCCTCCTCGGGCTCCGGCTCCGGGCCCTCGCGCAGCCAGGCGCGAAACAGCGTGTAGCCGAGCGCCAGGATCACCGAGCCGACGAACAGGCCGATGATGCCGTGGGCGAGAAATCCGCCGATCGCCCCGACGAAGATGATCGCCATCGGGACCTGGACGCCGCGGCCCAGCAAGATAGGTTTCAGGACGTTGTCGAGCAGCGTGACGAAGGTGCCCCAGACGAGGAAGAGAACGGCGGTGCCGGTGTCGGCGGTCGCGAAGACGTAGATCACCGCCGGGATCATGATCAGGCCGACGCCGAGCTGGATCACGGCGAGAAACAGGCAAAGCAGCGCCAAAAGGCCGGCGGCGGGCAGGCCGACCGCAAGGAAGCCGAGCCCGGCGAGGATCGCCTGGATGAGCGCGACGCCGAGGATGCCGCGGGACACGCTGCGCACGGTCGCACTGGCGAGATCGGCGAACTTCGGCCCCTGCTCGCCGATCACTCGGGCCGCGATCGCATCCGCCGTATGCTCGCCGCCTTTCGAATGCGCCAGCAGCACGCCCGAGATGATGATGGCGAAGACGAACTGCAGCATGCCGAAGCCGACGCCGCCGGCGGCCGAGAGCAGCCAGACACCCACCGCCCGGATCTGCGGCCCAATCTTTTGGAGCGCCTCCTCCAGGTTCTCCGAGGCGAGGCTCCAGAACTTGGCCAGGGGCTCGCCGATCACCGGCCAGGTAGCGACGCTCTCGGGAGGTGGCGGGATCTGCAGACTTCCCTCGCGCAGCATCTGCGCGAGCTCCCGCGCACCTTCGATGAGCGTGCCGGCGAGCATCGTCATCGGACCGGCGAGCAGGACGAGCATCAGGACGGTGACCAGCGTTGCGGCGAGCGCACGGCGCTGGCCGAGCGCGTCGTGCAGCCGGCGGTAGCCGGGATGCGCCGCGACCGCGAGAATGATGCCCCAGATGACCGGCACGATGAACGGGCGGACGATCTCGAAGGACCAGACGACCAGGAGGACCAGCAGGCCGATTCGGATGCTGACCTCCAGCACCCGCTTCAGGAAGGCCTTGTCCTTCAAGATTTCGTTTTCCGCGGTCATGCGACGCCCCCCTTCCCGGTTCCCTGCGGCAGCCATCGAGGCGCTACGGTCGTTCGCCGGCGGCTTGGGTCGTCCGGTATCCAGGCCCATCTTGAAGCAACGGCAATAGCCTGGCAACTCGACGAACCAATGCCAAGCCTTCCGGCGCCGGGGCGTTGCGCGCGCCGGGCGATCGGCTAAAGTCGCGACACCATTGGGCACGGGAGCAGAGACCATGAGGCGCAAGCCCCGCCGCGGCGGCGGACGCCAGGCGGAGGTCACGATCGAGGCGCTCGGCGGGCGCGGCGACGGGGTGGGGCGGTTGGACGGCCGGCCGGTCTTCGTGCCGCTCACCCTGCCGGGCGACCGGGTGCAGCTGCGCATCACCGGCGAGAAGGCCGGCGCCTTCAAGGCCGAGGTCATCGAGCTGCTGGTGGGCGGCCCGGGGCGGGTGGAGCCGCCCTGTCCGCACTACGGGCCCTGCGGCGGCTGCGCCTTGCAGCACCTCGAGGCCGGCCGCACGGCAAGCTGGAAGCGGGAGCAGGTCGTGCAGGCGCTGGCGCGCCGGGGC
>CAMYMY010000411.1 GCA_947259625.1 uncultured Kiloniellales bacterium
GGCCGACCGGCGGCGCGGAGAGGGCGCGGCCACCGGCCCGCTCCACGGGATCCCGGTGGGCATCAAGGACATCTTCGACACGCGCGACATGCCGACGGAGAACGGCACGCCGCTCATGGCCGGGCGCGCGCCCACCGAGGACGCCACCGTCGTCTCCCTGCTGCGCGAGGCCGGCGCCGTCATCATGGGCAAGACGGTCACGACCGAGCTCGCGGTCTACGCGCCGGGCAAGACGCGCAACCCCCACAATCCGGAGCACACGCCGGGCGGCTCCTCGAGCGGGTCGGCGGCCGCCGTGGCCGCGGGCATGGTGCCGCTGGCGGTCGGCTCGCAGACCAACGGGTCGGTGATCCGGCCGGCGTCCTACTGCGGGACCTACGGCTTCAAGCCGAGCCGCGGCCGGATCTCGCGCCACAATGTCCTGGCCCAGTCGCCGCCCCTGGATTCCATGGGCGTCTTCGCCCGCTCGGTGGAGGACCTGGCGCTGATCGGCGACTGCCTGATGGCCTACGACGACCGGGACCCGGCCATGCGCCCGGCGAGCCGCCCGCAACTGTCGAGCATCGCGGCCGAGGCGCCCCCGGTCCCGCCGACCTTCGCCTTCGTGAAATCCCCCGTCTGGGATCAGGCGGAAGAGGATACGCAGGCGGCCTTCGCCGGGCTGACCGAGGTTCTGGGCGAAGCCTGCGACGAGGTGGAACTGCCTGAGCTGTTCGACCAGGCGGTCGCCTGGCACCGCACCATCATGTACGCCGACCTGGCGAAGAGCTTCGCCTCGCTCTACGCGCGCGGCAAGGACCGGTTGAGCGCCATCCTGTGCGGCATGATCGAGGAGGGGCAGGCGGTCCGCGCGGTCGACTACAACGCCGCCGTCGATTGGATCGACGTGCTGAACGCGGGCCTGGACAAGGTCTTCGAGCGCTACGACGCGATCGTGACCCCGGGCACCACCGGCGTGGCCCCGGCCGGCCTGGAGGGCACCGGCAGCCCGATCTTCTGCACCCTCTGGACCCTCTGCGGGATGCCCGCGGTCAGCCTGCCGCTGCTCCAGGGGTCCGAGGGCCTGCCGCTCGGCGTCCAGCTGGTCGGGCCGCGCGGCGACGACGCGCGCCTGCTGCGCAACGCGCGCGCGCTGGCGGAGCGGGTCCAGGGCGAGGAGCAGGAATGATCCGGCGCGGGCTGGTTCCGCGCGAACTGAAGACGCTCTAGCGATGGACCAGGACACGGGCCGGCTGATCGCCCTGCTGGTCGCGCTGATCATGACCGGGATTTTTCTCCGCCGGCGCTACGGCAACATCTACAAGGCCATGACCGAGGCCGTCGAGCGCAAGACGGGGCTCCAGATGGCGACGATCTGGCGGGGCCTCGGGATCGCGACTCTCGTCGTCTGGCTGCTGGTCTACCTGATCTTCGGCGGCCGGGAGGACACCGGCCTGGAGCGGCTGTTCCAAGGTATCTTCCAGGCTCCCTCCGGCGAGCCCGGGCCGGAGTGATCCGGGGCGTCGCGGGTTGCCAGGGCCATGGCCCGCCCCCGCCGTTCGCCCGTTGCCAAGACCGGAGCGAAGGGCTATAACCCGCCCCGCGTCGGGGAGTAGCTCAGCCTGGTAGAGCACTACGTTCGGGACGTAGGGGCCGGAGGTTCGAATCCTCTCTCCCCGACCAGGTTTTTCCTTGTTCTACAAGGGCTTCGGCATAGTTGGCCGCCACGCGTGGCGGCCTTTCGGGGCCTGCACGAACCGTGAAGCGCCGCTCGTCGCCCGACAAATCTGGGCAAGAGCTGGGCAATGCGTTCACGTCGCCTCCCCGTTCCACGTCCGCCCGTGACCTAGGCTGTGTGAAAACGAACTCCTTGGAGTCCGAGTTGAAATATCGATTCATTAGCCCGGATTTCGTCGCAACAATGATTCGTCCACACGACCCTCCCGGTTCACTTGTTGCGCAATCGGTGCTGGCGTCTGCGTTTTCACACAGCCAAGACCCAGAGCCGACCTGCGGGCGATCGGGTTTACCGCCATGAGGGTTACGGCTAGCCCGGGTTAGGTGTTCACCGGCATCGGGTATGATCATTGGCCTATTGATCCACGTCATTGAGCATCACGCCAATCGCTGCTAAGAGCGATATTGTCAGGAGGCCCTGGGGCACGGGGCCTGAGCTTCACACAGGGTGGATCTTTCGGTTCCGCGAAACCTTGGGCCAAGCAAACCAGGATATTCACGACAGGTAGTCTTCGCCGGTTCTAGCAGGAGCCGGAATGGTGTGGGCCCTCTTCAATTCATTCGAGCAACCCCTACGCGGGTTTGCCAAGGGGCCGTGTGTTTTTCGGCACCGCGACGCGGTGCGCATACTGGGGAGGAATATGTCATGCGAAGAGCAATCCTGAACGGGCTGGCGTGCGCCAGCCTGGCCGTTGCGCTGTGCCTGGGATCGGGCTCGTGGCGGGCGGCCTATGCGGACGACGACGACAAGGTGAAACCGGGATTCTTGGTCACCGAGGTTCTGGTAACCTTCGAAGACATCGACCTGAACGACACCATCCGGATCACGCTGGATGGCGTCGATCTCGACAAGGCCAAAGCCGTGCGCGTATCGCTCGGCGAGCAGGGCGAGCTCAAGGTCTTGTCGGCCAGTGGCAACCAGATCCTGGTGCTCTGCCCGGCACCGGACTACACCTGTGCGGACGGCGACTACCTGTTGACCGTCTCGGTCCTGCCCGGCCGCAAGGCGCGCTACGACGATGACGACGAAGATGAAGACGAAGACGAAGACGAAGACGACTATGACGATCATTGGCCTCGCCCGTTCACCGTGGCCTATGATCTCACCATCGGCGCGGTCGGACCGCAGGGACCCAAGGGCGACACCGGCGACCAGGGGCCCAAGGGCGACACCGGAGCCCAGGGACCCAAGGGCGACAAGGGCGACAAGGGCGACACCGGAGCCCAGGGACCCAAGGGTGACAAGGGCGACAAGGGCGACACCGGAGCCCAGGGACCCAAGGGCGACAAGGGCGACACCGGAGCAACGGGATCGCAAGGACCGCCGGGCCTGTCCGGCTACACCCGGGTCTCCAGAACGATTGGCTGCCCATTTTTGCGCAGCTGCACCTTTAACGTCATCTGCCCTGGTGGCCGCAAGGTTCTGGGTGGCGGCCCCGACGTCTCGGGCTTCGTCCTCGAGCCGTTGGTCATGAAGTCGTATCCATCGTCCGACAGTGATTGGACAGTCCGGGTGATCAACTTCGACATTTTTACCATCACGATGACCGCGTGGGCCACCTGCGCCTTCACGAGCTGATTCGGTGCGGCGGGGCCGTTCTCCCGCGGATGGTTGTTGGACGACCGCACTGATCGTGTCTGAGACAGCAGGGCGTCCATGCGCGCGGAACGGCAGCCCCTGTTGAGAGGCGGGCCCGTGGCTCAGGGAAGAGCCACGGGCGCCGTCCGTAAGCCGTGGAATACGACCGGATAGACTGGAAGGTAACTGAACCATGACCCAGCCCGAACCCCCTC
>CAMYMY010000412.1 GCA_947259625.1 uncultured Kiloniellales bacterium
CGACGACGCCAGCTAACCGGTACCGGTGGATTTGGTAACAGGTAGCGCATCAGGTCTATCACGTTCTTTAAATCATATTCCTTACCTAGACTATCTACCATAAACTGAACCAGCAATTGCTGATCATCGTCGGTGAGCTGCACCGGACGGCAAATACGGGTATTTGATTCTGCATAGGTAGATAAGGGGATCGCAATAACGCCTTTGCTCAGGTCTGCCTCGATCAGGTTGAGCGACTCACCTTGTTCATTTTTCTGACCCAATGCATCACCAATATACATGGTTGCATGTGACCAGGTAGACTGGGTTAGATATTTCGGTGAGGAGCGTCCATACAATCCGATCGTTCATCTTTGGTATTTTCTTCGTGGCAAACGCCTCGACGAGGGAATTGTTCGATTGCAGGTATCTGATTTGAAGCGCACGGTTACGGAGAGAAAGTGGCAAGATCCACTCAAACAGACTACCGCTTAGGGTCAACGACCGGGCCTCCCACGATGTCGGCGCGATGGTTCGCTCAGGTATCGACAGCTGAAGTTCGCCCGGACCGCAGGCCGCCGAGCGCAGCGCGGCCGCAGGGCACGGCACATTTTGATCGTGGATCGTCGTCGCGCGTCGCTTATGATGCTCGCGCAACACCGCACTCCCGCCCGGAAACTTTCGCGGTCCCGCCGGGACCACGGTTCCCCGCGAGCCTAGCCCACGGTCCAATGTGCCATGTCGCGGCCACACCCGACTTTGAGAACAGGGTCTGATCAGGGGCCGGACCTGCCGCCGCTGCGCGAGGTGATCGCCCGCCATGGGCTGGGCGCGCGCAAGGCGCTGGGCCAGCACTTCCTGTTCGACCTCAACCTGACCCGGCGGATCGCCCGCGCCGCCGGCGACCTCAACCAGGGCACGACCATCGAGGTCGGCCCGGGGCCCGGCGGCCTGACCCGCGCGCTGCTCGCCGAGGGCGCCGGCCACGTCGTCGCGATTGAGAAGGACGAACGCTGCCTGGACGCCCTGGCCGAGCTGGCGGCGGCCTATCCCGGCCGGCTCGAGGTGGTCGCGGGCGACGCGCTGGCGCTCGACCCGGGCGGCCTCGGCCAGCCGCCCCGGCGCATTGTCGCCAACCTGCCCTACAACGTCGCGACGCCGCTCTTGATCGGCTGGCTGAAGCGCCTCTACGAGGAGCCCGCTGCCTTTGCCGGCTTGACCCTGATGTTCCAGAAGGAGGTGGCGCGCCGCCTGGCCGGCCGGCCGCGCAGCAAGGACTACGGCCGCCTCTCGGTGCTCGCCCAGTGGCTGGCCGAGGTGCGCCTGCTGTTCGACGTGCCGGCCCGCGCCTTCACCCCGCCGCCCCGGGTGACCTCGACGGTGGTGGCCCTGACGCCACGCGAAAGGCCACTGGCCCCCGCCCCGTTGGAGGCGTTGGAGCGGACCACCGCCGCCGCCTTCGGCCAGCGCCGCAAGATGCTGCGCCAGAGCCTGAAGGTGCTCGGCGTCCCGCCGGCCGGCCTGATCGCCGCCGCCGGCGTTCCCGAGACCGCCCGCGCCGAGGAGCTGGACGTCGAGGCCTTCTGCGCGCTGGCGCGGGCCTATGAAGAAGCCAAGGGTTGAGGGCCGTTTGTGCGCGGCCGGCTAGATGCCGTCGCCCTCCGCCAGGCCCGCTCAGTTGTCGCCCGTGTTTTCGAAATGGACGAAGTCGATCAGGAACACCGCGCCCAGAAAGAGCGCCTTCAGCTTGACGGTCCAGTCCGCCGGAAACATCACGCCGAAATTGTCCGCATCCGTGAAGCCTTCCTTCAGCAGGCCGCTCCACTTCTTGGTTATCTTGCCGTATTCCCCCCGGTCGTCTCTGATCTCGAAGGTCCAGGGGTGCAGCAAGGGTCCGAACAGCCGGTATATTTCCTGGCCTGTGCTGTCGAACACCGAATAGATGCGGCGCAAGATCGAGAACCGCCGCTCGATGGCGCCCAGCGGCACCCCCTGTGAATCCGCAACCTCGGCCCGGTGAAAGTAGAAGCGGAACGGCCGCGTGACCCGCAAGGCCACCCGGCCGTCTTCCGTCAACACGGCGATCGTAAAGGGGCGCGACGCCTTCAGGAACCAACGGAGCAGCGTGGAGCCGGCTTCCTCCGCGGCCAGGTACAGCCCGCGACCGGAGTCGTCCGAGACGGCGTATTTGTTCCTGGTCTCGAAGCCGGTGACGATCTCGCCCCATTCCTTCTGCTGGCTCACGACGAGGCCGCTGATCGATGACAATCCCTCCACGAGTACCCTCCTGCCATGCCATGGCGTTGCTCGGACGTCCGTGATCGGACGGATCCGCACAAGATGCCGGAAATTGGTTTACAGCCCGTATAGCTTGCCGTTCAAAAGGCACTTACGGCATCGATACGAACCCGCGAGGACGTCGCGTCCACAATCTGGTAGGCTGCGCCAGGGCCTGAAAACCCTGGGCGTCCCGCCGGCCGGCCTGATGGCCGCAGCCGGCGTGGCCGAGACCGCGCGCGCCGAGGAGCTGGAGGTCGAGGCCTTCTGCGCGCTGGCGCGGGCCTATGCGGAGGCCGCCTAGACCCGCACGACGAGCCGTCGCGAGGAGCCGGAGCGAGTGTTTACGGCTTGAGCAACCCGCTCTCGGTCAGGCTGTCGGTGATCTGCTCGCTCAGCGTTTGCACGACCTTCTCGACCGATTGCGGGTCGATGGTTTCCGAAGCAGCCGACCAGATCAGCTTCTCCGTGGCCACTTCGTAGAGGTTCGTCTCCAACCTGACGATCTCGTACTCCTCCCAGTACCCGGGGCTGTAGGCAGCACCGTAGGCCCGGTCGTAATAGCCGGAGAATCCGCGGTAGTACCCGTAGCTCGGCGCGTATGGCTCTCCGGGAACGTAGTATTTCTCTTTGTCGACGCCGAGCACCCTGGTGACGATGACCGACTTGATGCCGAGCTCTTGGACCTTCTTCTTGATCGACGCCTTTTCGAGGTCCGCCTTGTTCGGCGCAACGCCGAGGCTGGCCACCGCGGAAACGCCGCGGCTTTCGAACTTCGACGCCAGCGCCTGCTCGAACAGGCCCCGTCTGCGAACGTTGTCGCTGAGGCCGATGACCAAGACGCTCTCCAGCGGCCCGCCCGTGTAGCTGCTGTCGACCCAGGCCTCGGTCAACTTGGTCGAGGTGCAGCTCGCCAGGAAGGCAAGACAGATCGCGCAGGCGACGATGCGGACCGCAGCCGGAATCGCTTGTGACATTGTTCTTCCTCGCTTTAGGGTCTGGATCGGAATTATCGATACGTTTGGCGGGAGCGAATTCCCGCCAGGGTTAGGAGCAGGCGGCGCGGTGGGGTGGGGTCCCCATGAGCCGTCCGCGACGCGGCCCTGGCGGGAATTCGCCCCGTCCCGCGGGGATCGGGCGCAATCGGCCCGCTGCCGCGTCGCTCGTCGTCGAATATGCCCGGCATGTCCTTCCTCCTCGCTCCTAACAGCGGGC
>CAMYMY010000413.1 GCA_947259625.1 uncultured Kiloniellales bacterium
TCGGCGTGCTCAACCTGGCGGTCCGGGCCGAGGGCCTGCCCTGGGTGTCGCTGACCCTGGCGCTCACCTTCGGGCTCTACGGCCTGATCCGCAAGACGGTGCGCATCGAGGCGGTCGACGGCCTGTTCGTCGAGACCGCGCTGCTGCTGCCCTTGGCGCTGGCCTATCTGGGCTGGCTGGCCTTCGCCGGCAGCGGCGCCTTCGGCGCGCTCGGCCTGGAGACCGACCTGCTGCTGTTCCTGGCCGGGGCGGTCACGGCTCTGCCGCTCATCTGGTTCACCGCGGCGGCCCGCCGGCTCGACTATTCGACCGTCGGATTCTTCCAGTACATCGCGCCGTCGTGCCAGTTCCTGCTGGCGGTCTTCGTCTACGGCGAGACCTTCGGCACGGCGCACCTGATCACCTTCCTGTGCATCTGGAGCGCGCTCGCCATCGTCACCGCGCGCTCGGCCCTCGAAGCGCGCCGCCGCCGGGCGCGGGCGCCTTAGTCCTCGACCCAGGCGATGCGCAGCAGGTTCGTGGTGCCGGGCGTGCCGAAGGGGACGCCGGCGGTCACCACGATCTTCTCGCCCTTGCTCGCGAAGCCCTCCTGCCGGGCCAGGCGCTGCGCCTTGTCGACCATCTCCTGGGGGCTGCTGACGTCGGCGGTGTGGACGCAGTGGGCGCCCCACAGGAGCGCCAGGCGCCGCGCCGTCTCCATCTTCGGGGTCAGCACCAGGATCGGCACGTCGGGCCGCTCGCGCGCGGCGCGGATCGCGGTCGAGCCCGACATGGTGAAGCTGACGATGGCCGCGGCGCCGATCGTGGCGGCGACCTGCGCGGCGGCCGCGGTGATCGCGTCGGCGGCGGTCGCCTCGGGCTCCGGGTGGAGCGCGTGGAGCAGGCGCCGGTAGGAATGGTCCTGCTCGGTGCTGGCGGCGATCCGGTCCATCATGGCGACGGATTCGACCGGATAGTCGCCGGCCGCGCTCTCGGCCGAGAGCATGACCGCGTCGGCGCCGTCGTAGACCGCCGTGGCGACGTCCGAGGCCTCGGCCCGGGTCGGCGTCGGCGCGTGGACCATCGAGTCCAGCATCTGGGTTGCCACGACCACCGGCTTGCCGGCCAGGCGGCAGGACCGGATGATGTCCTTCTGGCGGCCCGGCACTTCCTCGGCCGGCATCTCGACGCCCAGGTCGCCGCGCGCCACCATGACCGCGTCGCTGAGCTCGACCAGCTCGGTCAGGCGCTCGAGCGCCGCCGGCTTCTCGATCTTGCTCATCACCGCCGCGCGCCCGGCGATCAGGCGGCGGGCCTCGGCCAGGTCCTCGGGGCGCTGGACGAAGGAGAGCGCGACCCAGTCGACCCCGAGGTCGAGCCCGTAACGCAGGTCCGCGCGGTCCTTCTTGGTGAGCGGCGAGAGCGGCAGCACGGCGCCCGGCACGTTGACGCCCTTGTGGTCCCGCAAAGGGCCGCCGGCCAGCACCAGGGCCTCGGCGTAGTCCTTGCCGCAGGCCTCGACCTGCAGGCGCAGCTTGCCGTCGTCGAGCAGCAGCAGGGTGCCGGGCTCGAGCGCGGCGAAGACCTCGGGGTGGGGCAGCGGCGCGCGCACCCGGTCGCCGGCCATCTCGTCCAGGTCGAAGCGGTAGCGCTTTCCGGCCACGAGCTCGGTCTCGCCGCCCGCGATCTCGCCGACGCGCAGCTTGGGCCCCTGCAGGTCGAGCAGCACGCCGATCGGCCGGCCGGCCTCCAGCTCGAGCGCGCGGATGATCTCGAGACGCTTGCGGTGGTCCTCGTGGGTGCCGTGGGAGAAGTTGAGCCGGAACACGTCGGCCCCGGCCTCGAACAGGGCCTTGATGGTGGCGGCGTCCGAGGAGGCCGGCCCCAGGGTCGCGATGATCTTGGCTTTGCGGCGGCGTCGCATGGGGCCAGAGCTAACAGGCCCTGGCCGCGAGGTCCACGGCAAATCGGCGGGGGTGGCGGGTGCAGGCGGAAGCGGTGACGGTCGGGGGGCTTGAGGGCAAGAAAAGCGAACGAGCCCATGCACAGTAGAACATCGTTTGTTTTCAAAAGGTTACGGATCGCCAAACGGTCGGGTGAGATGACTTAAGTAATTGAAAACAAAGAGATCTTACCATAGAGGCGGGGAGGCGCAGAGCCTCCTTTCTGTCATCACCGGGCCATGACCCGGTGATCCAGGGCGGCGCCGCCGCAGTGAAACGGATCGCCAACAGCGGCTTTGCCGTCAGCCCGCCATGACCTCGTGGGCGGTTTCCGTTATCTCGTGGTCCATCTCGAAAGTCTTGGACCGCACCTTGCACAGGTCCAGGCGCGCGGGCGTGAACCCCGCCGCGACCGTGACCTTGGCGATCGGCACCTTGCCGCCTGCCTTGGCGCCGACGGCGCGTATCGGCACGTCGACCGAGCCCGTGGCGCCCTCGACGAGGACCTTGGGAGTCACCTGAAACAGCTCCTCGGATCTTCCGGACTTGAGCTTTGCATAGGTGGTTTCGCCGTCCGAGACCTCGGCGACCTTGACCTCCAGATCGTGGAACTCGATGAACGGACCGCTCGTTTGCGAGTGGGCGATGTTCTTGACCTTCAGGTGAAGCGTGAAGTCCTCGGGCGGGCCTGCCGCGGATCCGACGGCGGGCTCCACCGTATAGGTGACGTCCAGGCACTCGCCCAACATCCCGCAGATATCCTGAGCGCTGATCGGCATTGGCTTGTCCTCCTTCGCTCGGGCCCGGACGAAGCCGCTCGGGCTCGTCCGAGCCGGGGCCGGGTCCGCACGGCCGCGCTGTTCCTTGCCGGCGGTATCGGGCCGAAACCGGCCGACGACCGCGACCTGGCCAAATCGTGACGTGCCGACGAGACCGCGTTCCGTTGGCCCGACCCTCGCTTTTCGTCGCTCGCGCGCCATGCTGCCGCCCGGCGCGGCGGGCGTCGCGATATCCCGGACAGGCTGAGCCTCTCGGGTCGAAAGTCAATGATCTGGATCAGCCCAGCGCCTGTCCTTCGATCCGCACGGCAAGCGCCGCCTGACCGACTGGCAGCCCTCGGGCGGGCTCATCGTGCCTTTGGAGACGCCGCGCGGCTTCACCGGCCACGAGCACCTGGACAAGCTGGGCCTGATCCACATGAACGGCCGGGTCTACGACCCGGTCCTCGGGCGCTTCCTCTCGGCCGATCCCTTCGTGCAGGTCCCGACGAACACCCAGAGCTTCAACCGCTACAGCTACGTGCTCAACAACCCCTTGAGCTTCACCGACCCCAGCGGCTTCGGCTTGATCGGCGACATTGTCGACGCGGTCGGCGATTTCTTCAGCGATGTCGGCGACTTCCTGCCACGTCGGAGCGTCGGGCATGGTGATGCCGTTTGCTTCCATCACGTCGGCGCGGTACATCACGAACGACGACTCGGCGTAGAACGGCGACGAGTAGAGCTCGCCGTCGACCGA
>CAMYMY010000414.1 GCA_947259625.1 uncultured Kiloniellales bacterium
CATTTCCCACTGCCGGCTAATTCGAGTCTGACCCCAATTACGCGCGGCCGGTGAGGCGCTGCCAGAGGTCGAGCGCCTGCCGAAAGTCGGCCACGTCGCGTAATTGGGGTCAGACTCGAATTCTTTCAGGAATTTGAGCTGCGTGAGAAAAAGTGCTAATCAATTCGAGTCTGACCCCAATTACCGAGCCGGGGGGAGACCATGGCCAGACTGCCCCGTTTCTATGTGCAGGATCAGCCGCTGCATGTCATCGCGCGCGGGAACAACCGCCAAGCGATCTTCGCCGCGGAGCGGGACTACCGCCACTTCCGTAAATGCTTGACGGAGGCCGCCGAAACTCACGCCCTGGCCGTACACGCCTACGTCTTCATGACCAACCACGTCCACCTGCTGGCCACACCCGGCTCGGCACGCAGCCTGGCCAAGACCTTGCAGTCGCTGGGCCGGCGCTATGTCCGATATTTCAACGCCAAACACGGGCGCAGCGGCACGCTGTGGGAAGGACGCTACCGGGCCACGCTGATCGACAGCGAAGCCTATTTCTTCACCTGCGCGCGTTATATCGAGCTCAACCCGGTTCGAGCCGGGATGGTGAGCGAACCCGGCGCGTACCCCTGGTCGAGCTTTCGACACCATGCCTATGGCGAGACCGACGATCTGGTCGCCGTTCACCCGCTGTACGACGACCTGGACGGTACGCCGAAGCAGCGTCAGGCCGCCTACCGCAGCCTCTTCGCGGAGGTGCTCCCCGAGGCTCGGCTCAAGGAGATCCGGGACGCGACGAACAAGGGCTGGGTCTTGGGACCCGAAGCGTTCAAGGATCGCGTGGAAGCGCTTACCGGGCGCCGCGCGCGGCCGCTCAAGCGCGGGCGGCCGAAACCTCCGGAACCTTAGTCGCCCTTGTTTTCTATTGGGGTCGATTTTTCGTGTCCCGGCGACGCTCAGGCGAGTCCGTTGGAGGCACTGCCGGAGCCGGAAATGCCGGATTCGGTCAAAATAGGCCGCTGGAACGCTTGCGGCGTTTAATTCGAGTCTGACCCCATTTCCCACTGCCGGCTAATTCGAGTCTGACCCCAATTACGCGCGGCCGGTGAGGCGCTGCCAGAGGTCGAGCGCCTGGCGGAATTCGGCCACGTCGCGCACCTTCAAGATCTGCACGCCCTGGTCCAAGGCGTGGACCGCGGCGGCGAGCGAGCCGGGCAGGCGCCCCCTCGGCGGAAAGTCGCGGTCCAGCTCGTCGGTCACATCCTCGCGCGCCACGTCGAGCAGGACCGGACAGCCGAGCCCGTGGTAGAGCGCGAGCGCGCGCAGGATCGCCAGATTGTCCTCCGCGCGCTTGGCGAAACCCAGGCCCGGATCGACGATCAGGCGCGCGCGCGGGATGCCGGCGGCGACGCAGGCGTCGATCCGGACCTCGAGGGCGTCGAAGACCTCGAGCGGCGTGTCGGCGCGGGCCGGATCGTGGCTCGTCGCGCCGGACTCGCCCCGCCCATGCGTAAGCACGACTTGGGCGCCGCTCCGGGCGGCGGCTGCCAGGTTATCCCGGTCGCCGGTCGGGGCCGGCAGGTCGTTGACGACGGCCGCGCCGGTGGCCAGTGCCTCGGCCATCACCTCCGGGTCCCGGGTCTCGACCGACAGGAGCGCACGCCCGAAGGATGGGTCCGCGGCAAGCCCTTCCAGGACCTTGCGAACCCATGCCGCTTCGACGGACGACGCGCCGGGCCGCGGGGACTCGCCGCGGATCTCCAGGATATCGGCGCCGGCCGCGGCCAGACGCCGGCCGCGGGCCACGGCCGCTTCGGGATCGGAAGCCACGCCGACCACGCCCATGATCAAGGGACGCTCGAGCGGTCCGCCGCCGGGCGCGCGCCGCGGGACGGTCAAGCGGCCGAGTTGCGCTGAAAGACCGTCGCGCAGCGGCGGTGCCAGGCGATCGGCCCAGGCCTCGATCTCCGCGAGGCTTGCGACCGTCCGCCGGATACCCTCGGGGGCGCGGAGCGCGACCTCGCAGGCGGCGAAGACCCAGGGGCCACCGGCAAGCCGCTTGGCCTGCCCGGCGGCGAGGAATTTCTCGGCCGCGTTGCCGCAGGTCAGCCCGACCGGCCGCAGGTAGATGCGCGCCGTCTCGGCCAGGGCCGCCGGCAGGCCGGTTCCGGCGGCAGCCGGCATGCTTCGGTCTCCCGTGCCGGGCCAGAGGCCCCGGCGTCAGCCGCCGAAGATCTTCTTGAGGTTGTCGAAGCCGGCTTGGTAGACGCCCTGGATGACCTCGACCGCGTCCTTCTCGGCCACGTCGGCCGGCTGGAAGTCGCTCTCCCACTCCACGGTGCAGCCCGAGCCGTCCTCGGCCTCGCGCAGGCGCAGCGTGGAGCTGTAGTTCAGCACCGGAAGCGGGCTCGAGAGGATCGAATAGCTGTAGACTTTGCCTTCGTCGTCGATCTGCTCCAGGCGCTCGCGGATCGTGCCCCCGCCGCCGGCCAGTTGGAGCGTCCGGACCGAGCCGGTGCCCTCGCCCTCGATCTCGCTCTTCTCGACCGCCGGGTGCCAGTCGGGCAGGGCATTGAAGCTCCCGATCAGCTCCCACACCTGCTCGGCGGGTACGCCCAGATTTATCGACATCTGCACTTTGGCCATGGGTGTCTTCCTCCCGTTTCGCGGACCCTGGGGGGTCTCATTTTCAATTGGACAAACTCATCCTACCCGTGCCCGGCACACCGCCACAAGGTCTTGCCTCGGCCTGCGCGGCGTTCTTGCCCTGAGGCGGACGTTCTCCGGGTCGTAGGGGCTCTCGGGGATGACCGTGACCTTGTGGATCGTTCAACAGCCTCAGCCAAAAAACAGACTTAATGTGCAAAAAACGAACGACGGTCTCGCCTCTCATCTCGATGTCGCGCCTGCACCGTCCACTGTAATTGCATTTAGGCACCAGGGCATTTCTAATAGGGGGGATGGATTCAAGGGGTCCAGTTTGTCGGCCCAGTTTCGGGAGAAGACAATTGGCAGAGTTTCCGGAAAAAGCGAAAGTCGTCATCATTGGCTTGGGTGGGATTGTGGGAACTTCGGTGGCCCACCACCTGATAGAGCGGGGCTGGGACGATATCGTTGGCATCGACAAATCGGCGATCCCGACGGACATTGGTTCGACCTCGCATGCATCCGATTTCTGTTACGCGACCAGCCATGATTTCCTCTCCTGTTGGACGACACACTACTCCATCGACTTCTTCGAAAGGATGGGACACTACGCCAAGGTGGGTGGGCTTGAAATTGCCCGGGTCGGCGATGATGCCCGCATGGACGAGATCAAGCGCAAGGTTGCTTCCGGAAAGGCCTTCGGGACCGGCGTGCGGCTTGTGACCCCCGCAGAGATCAAGGAAAAGTTTCCGCTGATCGAGGAAGACCTGGTGCAGGGGGGCATGTGGGATCCCGATGCCGGGCTT
>CAMYMY010000415.1 GCA_947259625.1 uncultured Kiloniellales bacterium
TCGGCCTGATCGGCAAGGACTTCGACATGCCGATCGCCGTGCTCTCGACGCTCGTGCTCGGCATCGGCGTCGACTTTGCGATCCACTTCGTCGAACGTTTCCGCGAGCTCCGCGCCGACCTCGGCAACGGGCCCGCAGCGATCGAGGCCTTCGCCGAGGAGCCTGCCCGGGCGCTGACCCGCAATGCCGCCGTGATCGCCGTCGGCTTCCTGCCGCTGCTGTTCTCGTCGCTCACGCCGTATGTGATCGTCGGCGTCTTCCTCGGCTCGATCATCGTGCTCAGCTGGCTGGCGACGGTCATCGCGCTCCCTGCGCTGATCGTCGGTTGGCGAGCAAGCGTCAGGCCTTCACCGCTCGAGGAGTCGGCTGCATCCGCTCGACCCGTTGGTTTTCGAAGATCAGGACGAGGAGGATGAGCAGGTCGAGGAGGATCAGCAGTACGACCCCGTCGAGGTCGGCGCCGAGGAGGAGCAGGGCGGCGGTCAGGACGCCACCGACGATGCGCTCGCGGGCGATCACGCGGTACGCCCGGAAGACGTCGACGAGGACGCCGAGGAAGAACAGCGCGAGCCCCGAGAACATCATCACCCGGAACTCCAACGCGAGCGGGTCCTTCGGGTGGAGCGTGATCTCCTCGAGCGCGGCTGCCGAGGCGATCACGCCCGCGACGATCGGCATGTGCCCGTACGTGTAGACGTCGCGAGCGAACCGGCCCTCGACGGCCCCGGCGGAGTGTTCGGCGTCCGCGAGGCGCCGTTCGAGGCCGCGGTCGATCCACGCTTCGTCTACCCGCACGCCGCGCTGCAGCGGGTCTGCGCCGAGCTGCTCGTCTTCCATGTGAGCGAACGCCAGGGCTTGTTCCTGATCGTCGGCGCCCCCGGGACCGGCAAATCGACCCTGCTCGCCGACATCCTCGAGGCCCGCCGCCTGGGCGAGCCCTGCGTTCTGCTCGCCTGCAGGGACGGTCTCTCCTTCGAGGCGCTCGTGGATGCCTGGGTCACCGCGCTCGGCCTCGCCGACCCGGCCGCCAACCACGAGGCGCGGCTGTCCGCCCTGACCGCTCATTGGACCGCGCAGGCGAAGCAGGGGGCGACCCCGACCCTGCTCCTCGACAGGGCCGAGGCCCTGCCGGACGACACGCTGCGGGCGCTGGGCGATCTCGCTGAGACCGGCACGGCCAAGCGCAAGCTGGTACGGATCGTCCTGGCCGCCCGGCGCGAGCTCGGGGCCCGGCTAGCGCAAGCGGATCTGGCGGCCGTCAAGCAGGCCGTCGCCTTCGAGGCCCGCCTGGAGGCGCTGAGCGAAGAGGACGTCGGCGCCTATGTCCAACACCGGCTCGCCGCCGCGGCGCAGACTGCCGGCCCGGCCGCGCGCCCGGACTCTTGCGGCCCTGGTCGTCATCGGCGCCGTCGTCCCCGTCTTTCCGGCGCGCGCCGGCCCGACCGAGACCGCCCCAGCCCGCCTCCTTTTCGCGGCCGAGAGCGCCAAGGCGCGGGCCATCGCGGCGGGGCCCGACGCCTTGGCCCCGGATCCGCCGGCCGGGTCGGCGCTGTATCCGGCTAGCGTCTCCGGACCCGTCACGGCCGCGGCCGGAGCTCGGGATCAGGATGCGGAAGGATCCTCTTGGCTCGGCAAGCTGGCCGATGTCTTCGCCACAGGCGACACACCCGGCGGGCCGCGACGCCTGATGCAGCGCCGCCACCGCTAGGCGCGTGCCCGTCTAATGCAACTCCCAGTCCGAGCCGACCTTGCCGATCGGCTCGGCGGCGGTCATCGTGAAGCCGCTCATGCGCCACACGACGGTCGCGCCGGTCTCGCTGTTGCGCCAGACGATGTCCGAGAGGCCGTCGCCGCTGGTGTCGCGCAGCTGTTCGACGGTCCAGGCCAGAGGCGGGGCGCCGATCGACCGGGCGTCCGCCAGCTCGAGTCCGTCCATCTGCCAGACGACCGTGTTGCCGGTCTCTGAATTGCGCCACAGCACGTCGGACTTGCCGTCGCCGTTGAAGTCGCCGGTGCCGGCAATCTGCCAGGCCAGGGTCGGCGTGCCGATCGAGCGCCCGGCGAGCCGCGTCTCGCCGTCCATCAGCCAGACGCTCGTCTGGCCGGTCGCGGTGTTGCGCCACAGCAGATCCGCCTTGCCGTCGCCATCGAAGTCGCCCGCGACCCGCTCCGCCCCGTCGAAGCGCTGGGCGAAGATGCCGGTGCCGTCGCCGTCCTGGCCGTATGAATCGGTCCAGGCGACAACGAAGTCGCCGTCGGCGTCCATGGCCACGGTTGGTGTAAATTGGCCGCCTGTAGTGAAGGTGTTGACCTGGAACTCACCTCCCTGAGGCTCGCCAGCCGCGCTATAGCGCCGTGCCACGGCACCATAAGAATCGCCCGGGCCATAGCCAAACCATACAACCGCGAAGTCCCCGTCGGCGTCCATGGCGACGTCCGGCTGATGGCCCATAACCTTTCTGAGTGTGGTGATCGTGAATTGACCCCCGGTGGGGTCGCCCGCAGCGCTGTAGCGCTGGCCCAAGACTATGCTCGTGCCCCACACCACGACGAAATCACCGTCGGAGTCCATGGCAACCGCCCCTGGGAAACGGGATTCGGGCACCTGGAGCTCGTCGCCCTGGGGGACGCCTGACGCGTCGTAGCGCCGGACGAACGCACTGGAAGCATTACCCCAGGCCACGACAAATTGCCCCTCGGCCGCCCTGGCGACACTCGGCGGGAAGAAGCCGACGGAGTTCGTGGTGCCGACCTGGAACTCGTCCCCCTGGGGAAGGCCCGCCGCGTCGTAGCGCTGGGCAACGACGTCATAATGTATCCGGCTGGAAACCACACGCTGCCCCTTCCACGCCACGACGAAATCGCCGTCGGCGTCCATGGCAACCGAGGGGACGAATTGCGAGTCAACAGTCGTCGTGTTGACCCGAAATTCGCCGCCTTGAGGATCGCCCGCCACGTTGTAGCGTTGGGCGAAGATGCCGGAGTTGTCGCCAGGGCCGTAACCTGACCACACCACGACGAAGTCGCCGTCGGGCGCCAGGGCGACCGCTGCTCCTCCTTGATAGTTGGCGGTGGTGGTATTGACGCGGAACTCGGCCCCCTGCGGCCGACCGGCCGCATCGTAACGCTGGGCGAAGACATCGCAGAGGTCCCAAATATTGTAGCTATAGGAGTCGACCGGGCAGCCGCTCCAGGCCACGACGAAGTCGCCGTCGGGGTCCATGGCAATGGCCGGTGCGGCTTGATCACCGGTGGTGAAGCTATTGACCTGGAACTCGGGGCCGAGGCGGTCGCCCGGGGCGGCGGTGGCCGGGCCTATGGGCGTCAAGCAGGTGGCGGCGAGGAGGGTAAGCGCGAAGCGCGTGGGGGTCTTTGTGCTGGGCATGGCCGTTCCTTTTGCGATGCAAGGCACTCTCTTTGGGGGGACGGAGACGCGA
>CAMYMY010000416.1 GCA_947259625.1 uncultured Kiloniellales bacterium
CGCCATCGTCCTGCTCATGCGCCAGGGGCGCGCCGCCATGGCCCGGCAGGACCACGGCTCCGCGCTGCGCTCGCTCGATCAGGTGGTCAAGATCGCGCCGGACTTCGCCGAGGGCTGGAACGCGCGGGCAACGCTCTATTACCTGATGGGCCGGCACGCGGACTCCCTGGCCGACATCGAGCGGACCCTCGCCCTCGAGCCGCGCCACTTCGGCGCGCTCTCGGGCCGCGGCCTGGTCTATTCGGCGCTCGAGAAGTGGGAGCTGGCGCTCGGGTCCTTCGAGGCGGCGCTCGCGGTCAACCCGCAGATGCCCGGCGCGCGCCTCAACGCCGAGGCGATTCGCAAGACGCTCCGCGACCGCGAGATCTAGGTCGCCTGCAATCGGGATCGCGCCGGGATCGCGCCAACGCGTGGCGTAACCCTTCGTTAGCCAATTTGAGATATCGACGTGTGTCTGACCGGGCCGTCGTGAGCGCCTGCCTGCGCCGCAGCCGGCCGCGCGGTGGCGACGGTTCGACCAACAGCTGCCTTCGAGGTGAGATGACGGATACGACGACCTTTGCTGTCGACTCGGCGCTCGAGGCCGACGAGAAGCTCGCCAAGCGCCTGATCGCGCCGCCGCAGATCGATCTGGCCAAGCACATGCAGGCGGCCGTCAAGGCCGGCGGCCGCATGCCCTCCGTCGTCTCGGAGATCTGGCGCCTGGGCCGCGGTCCGGGTAAGCTGTCGCATCACGAGTACTTCTACTATCGCCTCTACGACGGCGCGCTGAGCTTCGAGGAGAAGCTGAGGTTCGTCGGCAAGAACGCGCAGCAGCGCATGCACCGGGCCTGCAACGACCCGACCTGGTATTCGATCGTCCACGACAAGCTGCAGTTCCAGATCACCATGCAGGGCCTGGGCCTGCCGACCCCGCGCGTGCTGGCCGTGTTCCACCCCTTCCGCAGCGCCGGGCAGGGCCAGTCCCTGCGCGACTTGGCGGCGCTTGAGGGCTTTCTGCGCGACGCCGCCGGCTATCCCTTCTTCGCCAAGCCGGTCGACGGGATGTTCAGCCTCGGATGCTGGAGCATCGAGACGCCGGCGGCCGAGGGCGACATGCTCGTTTCCTCGGACGGCGAGCGGGTCGCCGCGTCGGAGCTATGCCGCTACGTCGAGGGCCGCGGCCGCAGCGGCTATCTGTTCCAAGAGTTGCTGCGCCCGCACCAGGCGCTCGCCGAGGCCTGGGGCGAGCGGGTCCCGACGATCCGGATCTTCGCCTTCATCACGGAGCGAGGCCCGGAGATCTTTCGGGCCGTCTGCAAGATCTGCGCGAACGGCAACATCGCCGACAACTATTGGCGCGCCGGCAACATCCTCGGCGCCATCGACCTCGAGCGCGGCACGATCCTGCGCGCGGTCTCGGGCACGGGCGCCGACCAGGTCGAGAGCCCGGAGCATCCGGACACCGGCCGGCCGATCGTCGGCCTGGAGCTGCCCGACTGGCAGGCCGCGCTGGACCTCTGCCTGGCCGCCGCCGCCGCGCTGCCGGCGATCCGGACCCAGTCCTGGGATATCGCCCTGACCAGCCAGGGGCCCGTCCTGGTCGAGGCCAACTTCGGCGGCGACCTCAATCTGCCGCAGATCGCCTTCGGCGCCGGCTGCCTCGACGACCGCTTCCGCGACCACCTGCTCCGCTGCGGCTACAAGTTCTGACCTGGAAAATCGGCGTCAAACCCGAATCCGCGCGGTCGATCCACTGGAGAACCTACCGGCGTCGAGCCAATTCGCGCTTGATCCCAATCTCTTGACCGGCGGCGCGCATCGCGCACCACTCACGCATGGCCGCGATGATCCGGATCCCTGACGATCACCCGCATTCCCGGATCCGTTCCCGGAGAGGCTTGAGGCACCGTGTCGGTGCACTGCCCGAAACTAATGATTTCCATATGATCGGTGACGTCTGCCGCGGCGGACGAAGCGGTCATCGTCTTGAAAGTGCTTTCCAGGGACGCCCCCGGGGTATCCGCCAGCAAATGCAGGCTGCGGTCTCTGTCGTAATCGCGCCTGTGGTTCTCCAGAAAGGGCAGGGCGTCTTCCGTGGAGATGAAATAGTACTTGCTCTCGCATTTCGTTCCGAACCAGGACTGCTCGAGGTCCGCCATCAAGATACCGTCCGTCCGAGGCAGGATGATGGACATTCCCTCGCCCCAAACGATCGCGCTGCGAAGAACGTCGCCGATTCCAGAGACGAGCGAAACCCGCGTGACGTAAGCGTCCTCGCCATACGCCGACTGTATCTCCTCCCGGTGGAAATTATGGCGCCAGATCGATGTCAGCCACGCCTCATCCAGGATTGGAAGGGAGGGCCGCCGTCCCCCCTCATGCGTTTCGAAATGATCAAACAGCGCGTCGACGGCGCGCTGATTGTGTTCGCGCCAGCTTGAAACTAGCAGCGGCGCATGAGGCGCCGTCATCAAACCGTTGCGGCCATCGTCTAACTCCTGCGGGTCGAAGATGGTCAGTCCGAATCTGGCGGCGAAGTCCGCCAATACAGGCATAGCTTCATAGGCAAAGAACGACGGCCGGCAATAGTTTAGGTTGCCGTGCCAACCGATCTGGCGATAGGGCGCAGGGAGGGGAGCGCGCTCTTGATCGTCGCCACCCGCCAGCAGGTAACCGACTTCCTGCGTCAGTTCGAAGCAGACATCCGTGTCCTCGTTTTCGTACCAATACTCCACGCTGCCGTCATCGATGGGTCGTCTGGTGAAGTGCGGGAACTGATCGGCCCATGCGCGCACTTCGTCATCTGGCGGATCTCCGGTTGCAGGTGCGGCCAGGCAATACTGGATGTCAAAACTCACCCGACTTCCCTCATCCACACGCGGGAGCATCAGCCACTTGCCCTCGGCGTGCAAGTCGCTGCGAGAAGACAGTAGACCACAAGGGGCAGGGTACGGCGCAACGTGAATCAACGCCGTCCTGTTCCACCCGCGCATGCCTGCCATGCCGTGCGGGGGCTGGGCCGCCGGGGTGGTGCGGTGTATGGTCGCGGCCGAATTTCCCGGCACGGAGGCAAGACCATGAGCGCGGGGAGCGCGGGCCAGGGCGACCGCGCCCGGACCACGGCCGGCGTATTTTACGCGCTGGCCGCCTTCCTGTTCTGGGGCGGCATCCCGGTCTACTTCAAGGCGGTCGGCCACGTGCCGGCGCCCGAGATCCTGGCGCACCGGGTCGTCTGGTCGGTGGTTCTGCTCGCCGGCCTGGTCACCCTGACGCGCCACTGGCCGGTGATCCGAACGGCGCTCGGCGACCGGCGCACGCGGCTGCTCCTCGTGCTCTCCACGCTGATCGTCTCGGTCAACTGGCTGGTCTTCATCTGGGCGATCGCCGCCGGGCGCGTGCTCGAGACCAGCCTGGGCTACTACATCAACCCCCTGGTCAACGTGGTCCT
>CAMYMY010000417.1 GCA_947259625.1 uncultured Kiloniellales bacterium
CGACCCGCTTGGCGGCCAGGAACCAGACGAAGGGCACGGCGAAGACCACGCCGATCAGCCGGCCCCAGAGGCGATGTATCCACTCCCACCAGAAGATCGTCTTGAACTCGGCCAGGGTCATCCCGGCGTTCTCTTCGGTGTACTCCGGGATCTGCTTGTAGATGTCGAAGATGCGCTGCCACTCGGCCTCGCTCAGCGGCGGCAGGGCGCCGGCGAGCGGCGCCCACTCCATGATCGAGAGTCCGGATTCGGTGAGCCGTGTGATCGCGCCGATCACCGCCATGGCCAGCACCATGGCGGCGCAGACCAGAAGCCAGATCCCCACGGCGCGGCCGTGGTCGGCCGGGCTGGCGGTGGCGCTGTGAAAGGAGCTCGGAGCCGAGGTGGTCATTGTCGCTCTCCGGGGTGTGGAATTTTCGCCAGCCTAGGACCGCCGAGCGGCCCAGCCAAGCCCGAAAACGCGCGCGGTCTCCCAGTTCGAATTCGGACGTGGCGAAATCACGAAGCGGGCTCTCATGTCGGCCTATCGCCCGAATACGGTCATCGTTCCGTTGCGCTGATCCTGATCAGAATGGGAGCGATGTGCCCCTTGTGTTCGCCCGAGTGGAATGGGGCGTCAGTCCCGCGCTCGCGCGGTAAAACTCGCGGAAGGGGTTGAAGTTGCAGGGCACACGCGCGAGCTCCCGCGTGAGAACGGGCATCAGCCGGCAGACTCGCCCGATCATGAAGGCGTTGTCGTTGCGAGCATAGAAGCCAGCCGGGTCGTGCAGCGGCGTGGTGCCTGGATAGCTGCCGCGCAAGTCCCGGCCGGTCTCCGACGAGAAGACGTTGGTCACGATGACTGCGGTGTACTCGTCGAAGGATTGGAAGTGCTGCAGGAAGCCGCGCAGGGGATGGGGCGTGGCCGCTCCGGCGCTGTTCATGGCCGCGTGCACGATCTCATGGTAGAGCGCCTCGTCGACCGCCATACCCGGGCCCGGATCGATGCAATGCAATCGGCTGCCGGGGACAAAGAATCCGGGCGTATACTGGAGCTGGGAGCCGGAGCCGGTGCCCTGCCCCGTGATCGCGGCGCGGGTGGGCGTCGCCGGCGCGAACACGTCCGTGGCCATCGCCCGGGACACGTTGAACACCGTGCGGGGCGGCCGGATATTCGCCCCCGCGTCACACTGGTTCGGCCGGTTCCGGAAGTCGTAGGGCACGATCTCGATCCGGTGGCGGATCGAATTGGCGAGCGCCCGGCCTGACGTGGTCGAGCGGATGCGGGTCAGAACGCGGCGAACCGCAGCTTCGTAGTTTGCCGCGTTCCAATTCCCATAGATGTTCCCCCCTGACGATCCGTCGATGTGAAACGGTGGGTTGTGCAGCATCCCCTGTTCCTATCTCTGTGCGAAGACAAGGTTAGGAGAGCCCGAAGGGCGGCGGGTACATGTGGAGAAAATCACATCCGGGCTTTGTTTCGGCAGGGTTTCAAACCGAGACACGGCCAGGACGCGTCCCGGCCATGCGGCCGCGGCGCGGCGTTCCGGCAGCTTGCGTTAATGCAGGGTCAGGCAGGGGCCGGTCACGCGGGTCTTGGGCGGGGCGATGATCGGCACGGCGCCGACCGAGACGGAATAGAGCTTGCCGTCCAGGCTGCGCTGCCAGAAGTCGAGGAAGCGGTGCAGCACCGGGTAGTCCGGCAGTAGGTCGTATTCTTGCCAGATGTAGCTCTGCAGAAGGGCGGGGTGGTCGGGCAGGCGGTAGAGGATCTCGGCCGTGGTGAGGCGGTAGTCGCGGAGCTGAAGCCCGAGCGTGCTCATCTTGGTCCGTCACCCTCCGTCTTGTGAAACCGTGTGGCCACGAGTATGATCCGCCTTATTCTGGAGTTCAATACGAAAATTATTTGAAATCAACGAGTTAGCAGCCTCTCACCAGGATTGCTGCCAGACCCCGCGAATTTTCCGAGCTCCGGCGCAGGCGCCGGCCTTGACAGCGGCGGGACGAGCCCTTAGATCGATAGCACTCATCGGGCGAGAGTGCTAACAAGGCCCTTCGCCCGCGGAACAAGTTCATCAAATCAGGCAGTTGCCCTAGGGAGAGTCGAACATGAAATTCCGACCGCTGCATGACCGCGTGCTGCTCAAGCGCGTCGACCAGGAAGAGAAGACCGCCGGCGGGATCATCATCCCGGACACGGCGCAGGAGAAGCCGATGGAGGGCGAGGTCGTCGCCACCGGGCCGGGCGCCCGCGGCGAGGACGGCAAGATCCAGGCGCTCGACGTCAAGGCCGGCGACCGCGTGCTGTTCGGCAAGTGGTCGGGCACCGAGGTCAAGGTCGACGGCGAGGAGCTGTTGATCATGAAAGAGTCCGACATCATGGGCGTGATCGAGGGATCCGCCGCCAAGAAGAGCAAGAAAGCCGCCTGAGGCGGAAACCCAAGCAGATCAGGAGACCAGAGGAATGGCTGCAAAAGAAGTGAAATTCGGCGGCGACGCCCGGGCGCGACTGCTCAAGGGTGTCGATATCCTCGCCGACGCGGTAAAGGTCACGCTCGGCCCCAAGGGCCGCAACGTCGTGCTCGACAAGGCCTTCGGCGCGCCGCGCATGACCAAGGACGGCGTGACCGTCGCCAAGGAGATCGAGCTCTCCGATAAGTTCGAGAACATGGGCGCGCAGATGGTCCGCGAAGTCGCGTCCAAGACCAACGACATCGCCGGCGACGGCACCACGACGGCGACCATCCTGGCGCACTCGATCGTGCGCGAGGGCGCCAAGGCCGTGGCTGCGGGCATGAACCCGATGGACCTCAGGCGTGGCATCGACACGGCCGTCGAGGCCGTGGTCGAGAACCTGCGCGGGCGCTCCAAGAAGATCTCGACCTCCGACGAGGTTTCGCAGGTCGGCACGATCTCGGCCAACGGCGACACGGAGATCGGCAAGATGATCGCCGAGGCCATGCAGAAGGTCGGCAACGAGGGCGTGATCACGGTCGAGGAGGCCAAGAGCCTGGCGACCGAGCTGGACGTGGTCGAGGGCATGCAGTTCGACCGCGGTTATCTGTCGCCCTATTTCGTGACCAACGCCGACAAGATGACCTGCGACCTGGAGAGCCCTTACATCCTGCTGCACGAGAAGAAACTCTCGGGCCTGCAGCCGATGCTGCCGCTCCTGGAGTCGGTGGTGCAGTCGGGCCGGCCGCTCCTGATCATCGCCGAGGACGTCGAGGGCGAGGCGCTGGCCACCCTGGTGGTCAACAAGCTGCGCGGCGGCCTCAAGGTCGCGGCGGTCAAGGCGCCCGGTTTCGGCGACCGGCGCAAGGCCATGCTGGAGGACATCGCGATCCTCACGGGCGGCCAGGTGATCTCCGAGGACCTCGGCATCAAGCTCGAGTCGGTGACCCTCGACATGCTGGGCAGCGCCAAGAAGGTGCTGATCACCAAGGA
>CAMYMY010000418.1 GCA_947259625.1 uncultured Kiloniellales bacterium
CCGCCTGCAGCGCCGCCTGCTGGCCAAGCAGACCCGGGCCTGGAATTTCAACCTGGAGGAAGGCCTGCTGGACACCGCCCGCCTCGCCCGGGTCGTGGTCAACCCGGCGCACTCGCTGTCCTTCAAGCAGGAGAAGGAGACCGAGTTCCGCGACACCGTGGTCTCGCTGCTGATCGACAACTCCGGCTCGATGCGCGGCCGGCCGATCACCGTCGCCGCGATGAGCGCCGACATTCTGGCCCACACGCTGGAACGCTGCGGCGTCAAGGTCGAGATCCTGGGCTTCACGACGCGCATGTGGAAAGGCGGACAGTCGCGCGAACGCTGGATCGCGGCCGGCAAGCCGGCGGGCCCGGGCCGGCTTAACGATTTGCGCCACATCGTCTACAAGCCTGCCGACGCGCCCTGGCGGCGCACGCGCAAGAACCTGGGCCTGATGCTGCGCGAGGGCATTCTCAAGGAGAACATCGACGGCGAGGCGCTGCTGTGGGCGCACCAGCGGCTGCTCGGCCGGCCGGAGCAGCGCCGCATCCTGATGGTGATCTCCGACGGCGCGCCGGTCGACGATTCGACGCTCTCGGTCAATCCCGGCAACTACCTGGAGCGCCACCTGCGCGAGACGATCGACTGGATCGAGACCCGCTCGCCGGTCGAGCTGGTCGCGATCGGCATCGGCCACGACGTGACCCGCTACTACCGCCGCGCGGTGACCATCATCGACGCCGAGCAGCTGGGCGGCACCATGATGGAAAAGCTGACCGAGCTGTTCGACGAGGAGCCGGCGCACGAGCTCCCGGTCCGGCGCCGCGCCGGCGGGCGGCGCTAGGGAGCGGGGTAGCAGGGAGGGGACGGACAATGTTTTCAGCGGCGGAACGGTACGAAAAGCAGCGGGTGACGGTGAAGGGCAGGTCGATGGCCTATGTCGAGGCCGGCACAGGCGACCCGATCGTCTTCCTCCACGGCAACCCGACCTCGTCCTATCTGTGGCGCAACGTGATGCCGCATCTCGAGGGGCAGGGCCGGCTGATCGCGCCCGATTTGATCGGCATGGGCGACAGCGACAAGCTGGAAGACAGCGGCCCCGGCAGCTACCGATTCGTCGAGCACCGCGCCTATCTGGACAGTCTGCTGGCCGAACTCGGCGTGGCCTCGAACGTCACCTTCGTGGTTCACGACTGGGGCTCGGCGCTGGGATTCGACTGGGCCAACCGGAACCGCGACGCGGTCAAGGGCATCGCCTACATGGAAGCCATCGTCCAGCCCGTGACCTGGGACGACTGGCCGCCGCCGGTGCGCCAGGTGTTCCAGGCCTTCCGCTCGCCGGCCGGCGAGAAGATGGTGCTGGAGCAGAACGTCTTCGTCGAGCAGATCCTGCCTGGCGCGGTGTTGCGGGACTTGAGCGACGAGGAAATGGCGGTCTACCGGCGGCCCTACCGCGAGCCCGGCGAGAGCCGGCGGCCGACCCTGACCTGGCCGCGCGAGATCCCCCTGGAGGGCGAGCCCGCCGACGTGGTCGAGATCGTCCGCGGCTTCGGCGAATGGCTCCGCGAGAGCGACCTGCCGAAGCTCTTCGTCAATGCCGAGCCGGGCGCCATTCTGCGCGGGTCGCAGCGCGACTTCTGCCGCGGCTGGCCGAATCAGGAGGAGGCCACGGTCGAGGGCAGCCACTTCATCCAGGAAGACAGCCCGGGCGACATCGGCCGGGCCGTCTCCGCGTGGCTGCGGAGGATCGGCTGAGTCCCGATCCGGGCCGTTTCGCTAGGGTATGCTTAGAGTCCAGCGGCCCTGATCTTGGGAAAGGCGCAGTCGTGGAGCCTGACGACGCCAGAAGCTTGGCGCACATCGAGATCTTCGAGGGTCTCGAGGACGCGGAGCGCCGACGTCTCGAAGCGCGCTGCCGCTGGCAGCGGTACAAGAGCGGCGAACATATTCTCGCCCATGGCAGCGACAGCCGGGAGGTCTTTTTCGTCGCCCAGGGTGCCGTCAATGTCGTCAACGTCTCACTCTCGGGCCGCGAGGTCGCCTTCGCGGCGATCGGGGTCGGGGACTGCTTCGGCGAGCTCTCCGCGATCGACGGCAAGCCGCGCTCGGCGGGCGTCGTCGCCAGCGAAGACACGCTTCTGGCGATCCTGCCCTCGGAGGCCTTCGTCGAGCTGCTGCAGAACCGGGCGGGGGTCACGTTCAAGCTACTCCAGCGGCTCACGCAGATGGTGCGCGCGGGCGACCTGCGTATCATGGAGCTCAGCACGCTGGCGGCGAGCCACCGGGTCTATGCGGAACTGCTGCGCATGGCCGAACCCGACGCGGCGGTGCCGGGGCGCTGGGTGGTGCGCCAGCTGCCGCCGCTGCGCGAGATCGCCAGCCGCGTCAGCACGACCCGCGAGACGGTCGCCCGCGCGCTCGGCCAGCTCTACCGCGGCGGCCTGGTCCGGCGCCGGGGCCGGGTGCTCTATCTATCCGATCGCGACAAGCTGGAAGCCTACGTCGACGCCCGGCGGACCGAGGCGCCGTAACGGCCGGCGCTACAAGCCCGCCGAGAGAAATCCAGAAAATCTACACCAAGTGTGACGCTCGTCACTTGACCCCCTGCAAACGCGCCCCAGGTGCAGATAGCGGCTTGTAGGAAAGCCGCCGAAGGGAGACAAGCTCGTGTTCTGGCGAAAAGTCGGTGTCATCGCGATAGACGGTCTCGCCATCCTGGCGGGTCTCGCGATCTCGGCCCCCTTCTTCCTGGTGCTGCTCACGCCCTTCTTCGGTGGCCTTTAGGTATGACCGGACAGTCGCGCGCCGGGCGGGCTACAGGTTTGCTTTGAAGAACGCGAGCGTGCGCTGCCAGGCCAGCTTGGCGTCATCCTCGTCGTAGCGGGCGCTGGTCGGGTTGGCGAAGGCGTGGTCGGCCTCGTACCAGTGGCTCTCGACGCTCTTGCCTGCCTCCTTCATGGCCGTCTCGAAGCCACCGACCATCTCCCGGTTGATCCACCCGTCGCGCGTCGCGAAGTGGCCGAGCACGGGGCCCTTCAGGTTCTTCAGGTCCTCGGCCGTGCGGTTGACACGGCCGTAGTAGACCACCGTCGCCTCGACCGGCGCGGCGATCGAGGTATTCAGCGACCAGCCGCCGCCGAAACACCAGCCGATCGTGGCGATCCGCTCGCCGACCCGATCATGAGCACGTAGCCAGCCGGTCCACGAGACCAGGGTGTCGGTCGCCGCGTCGCCGTCGACCTGCTGCATCAGGGCGCGCGCGCCGTCGGGCGTGTCGGCCACCCCGCCGTCGTACAGGTCGCCCGCCAGCGCCACGTAGCCTTCCTTGGCGAGCTGGGCGGCCACGGCCTTGATCTGATCGTTCAAGCCCCACCACTCGTGGACCAGCAGCACGGCGGGGGCGGGCAGGGCCTCGGGCAGGGCGAGCGCCGCGGCGACTTT
>CAMYMY010000419.1 GCA_947259625.1 uncultured Kiloniellales bacterium
TACGAAAAACGCGGAACGGTCGGGGTGATCTACCTCGACAACCCGCCGGTCAACGCGATCAGTGGAGCGATGCGCAGGGCCGTGGTCGAGGCCCTCACGCAGGCCGGCGACGACCCGGACATCCAGGCCATGGTGCTGGTCGGGCGCGGGCGCTGCTTTTCCGGCGGCGCCGACATCAGGGAGTTCGGCAAGCCCTTCGAACCCCCGCACCTGCGCCAGGTGATCGACACCGCCGAGGACAGCCCGAAGCCGGTCGTCGCGGCGATCCACGGCACGGCGGTGGGCGGCGGCCTCGAGCTGGCGCTCGGCTGCCACTACCGGGTCGGCGACAAGAGCGCGCGCCTCGGCCTGCCGGAGATCAAGCTGGGACTGCTGCCCGGCGCCGGCGGCACCCAGCGTCTGCCCCGCCTGATCGGCGTCGAGCCGGCTTTGGGGATTATCCTGAGCGGCGAGTACCTGCCCGCCGATAAGACTCTCGCCCTGGGCCTGCTCGACGAGGTGGTCGAGGGCGGCTTGGTCGAGGGCGCGGTCGCCTTCGCGGAACGGCTGGTGTCCGAGGGCCGGCCGCTGCGCAAGACGCGCGAGCTGACGATCGATCCGGACGGGGCGGCCGGCATCTTCGAGAAGACCCGCAAGAGCATCGCGCGCAAGGCGCGCGGCCTGATTGCGCCCACCCGCTGCATCGAGAGCGTCGAGAACGCGGTCGCGCTGCCCTACGACGAGGGCATGGCCAAGGAGCGCGAGTATTTCCTCGAGTGCCTCGAATCGGAGCAGTCCAAGGGGCAGCGGCACGCCTTCTTCGCCGAACGCCAGGCGACCAAGATTCCCGACGTTCCTGCCGATACGCCCGTGCAGCCGATCGAGACGGCCGCGGTTCTCGGCTGCGGCACCATGGGCGGCGGCATCGCCATGAACTTCGCCAATGCCGGCATTCCGGTCACCGTGCTCGAGGCCGGGGCCGAGGCGCTGGACAAGGGCCTCGCGATTATCGCCAAGAACTACGCCGGCAGCGTCTCGCGCGGCCGCATCACCCAGGAGCAGATGGACCGGCGCCTGGCGCTGATCACCGGCACCACGGACTACGGCGACATCGCCGGGGCCGACATCGTGATCGAGGCGGTGTTCGAGGACATGGACCTCAAGAAGCGGGTCTACGCCGCGCTCGACGAGACCTGCAAGCCGGCGGCCATCCTGGCGACCAACACCTCGACCCTCGACGTCGACGAGATCGCCGCCGCGACCACGCGCCCCGGCAAGGTCATCGGCACCCATTTCTTCAGCCCGGCCAACGTCATGAAGCTGATGGAGAACGTGCGCGGAGCGAAGACCTCGGACGAGACCATCGCGACGGTCATGAAACTGTCCAAGACGATCGGCAAGGTCGGGGTTTTGGTCGGCGTGTGCGACGGCTTCGTCGGCAACCGCATGCTCTACGCCTATACGCGCCAGGCCGCCTTCCTGCTCGAGGAGGGCGCGCTGCCGCACCAGGTCGACAAGGTCATCTACGACTTCGGCTTCCCGATGGGACCCTTTGCCATGGGCGACTTGGCGGGCCTCGACGTCGGCTGGCGGATCCGCCAGCGCCGGGCCAAGACCCGGCCCAAGGACGAGCGCTACTCGCCGATCGCCGACCGGATCTGCGAGCGCGGCCGCTTCGGCCAGAAGACGAACGCCGGCTGGTACCGCTACGAGGAGGGCAGCCGCACGCCGCGGCCCGATCCCGAGATCGAGGAGCTGATCGTCCAGGTCTCCAAGGAGCTCGGCTTCGAGCGGCGCGAGATCTCCGAGCAGGAGATCCTCGAGCGCTGCATGTATCCGCTGATCAACGAGGGGGCCAAGATCCTCGAGGAGGGCATCGCGATCCGGGCGAGCGACGTCGACGTGGTCTGGATCTACGGCTACGGCTTCCCGGTCCATCGCGGCGGCCCGATGTTCTACGCCGACCGGGTCGGCGCGAAGGCGATCCACGAGACCATGAGCCGGCTCCACGAACAGCACGGCGAGATGCTCAAGCCCGCGCCGCTGCTGGCCGACCTCGCCAAATCCGGCAAGGGCTTCGGCGACCTTTAGAAAAGGTGTCTGACACCTTTTTCGACTCGAACCAGCGGGAAAGGATCGGCAAATGAAAGAAGCCGTTGTCGTCTCGACCGCGCGGACGCCGATCGGCAAGGCGTTCCGCGGCGCGTTCAACAAGACCCACGGCGCGACCCTGGCCGGCCACGCCATCGCGCACGCCGTCGCGCGGGCCGGCATCGAGCCCGGCGAGGTCGAGGACGTCATCCTCGGCTGCGGCCTGCCGGAAGGCGCGACCGGCCACAACATCGCGCGCCTTGCGGCGGTGCGCGGCGGCCTGCCGGTGACCACCGCGGCGGCCACGGTCAACCGCTTCTGCAGTTCGGGCCTGCAGACCATCGCCATGGCCGCGCAGCGCGTCGTCGGCGAGCAGGTGCCGGTCGTGGTGGCCGGCGGCCTCGAATCCATCAGCCTGGTGCAGAACAACCTCAACAAGCACTTCTACACCGAGGACTGGCTGATGCGGCACAAGCCGGAGCTCTGGCTGTCGATGATCGAGACCGCCGACATCGTGGCCGCGCGCTACGGCGTCAGCCGCGAGCAGCAGGACGAATATGCGCTCGCCAGCCAGCGGCGCACCGCCGCGGCCCAGGACGCCGGGCGCTTCGATGACGAGATCGTGCCGCTCGCAACGGTCAAGGAGGTCACCGACAAGGAGACCGGCGAGACCCGCGACGAGGAGGTCAAGCTGGCCAAGGACGAGGGAAACCGTCCCTCGACCAACGCCGAGGGATTGGCCGCGCTCGCGCCGGTCCTGGGCGAGGACAAGTTCATCACCGCCGGCAACGCCAGCCAGCTGTCCGACGGCGCCTCGGCCTGCGTGGTCATGGACGCCAAGCTGGCCGAACAGAGGGGCATCGCGCCGCTCGGCATCTTCCGCGGCTTCACCGTGGCCGGCTGCGAGCCCGACGAGATGGGCATCGGCCCGGTCTTCGCCGTGCCGCGCCTGCTCGAGCGGGCGGGCCTGAATATGGACGACATCGACCTCTGGGAGCTCAACGAGGCCTTCGCCGTGCAAGTCGTCTACTGCCGCGACCGGCTCGGCATCCCCATGGAGAAGCTCAACGTCGACGGCGGCTCGATCTCGATCGGCCACCCCTACGGCATGAGCGGCGCGCGCCTCGCCGGCCACGCCCTGATCGAGGGCAAGCGCCGCGGCGCGCGCTACGTGGTCGTCACCATGTGCATCGGCGGCGGCCAGGGGGCGGCGGGCCTGTTCGAGGTCGTGTGAGGCCCGGCGCCATGGCCGACGACCCGGAGCTGATCGGCGTTCGCGGCGACGAGCGGCTGGACCTGAGCCGGCTCGAGCCCTATCTGCGCGAACGTCTGCCCGGGG
>CAMYMY010000420.1 GCA_947259625.1 uncultured Kiloniellales bacterium
CAGTACACCTCGGGCAGCACCGGCGATCCCAAGGGCGTCGTGCTGAGCCACGACAACCTGCTGAGCAACATCCGCGCCATGGGCGAGCGGATGAACGCGGGCGCGTCCGACGTCTTCGTCAGCTGGCTGCCGCTGTACCACGACATGGGGCTGATCGGCGCCTGGCTGGGCACCCTCTACTATGCCGCGCCGGCGGTCATCATGTCGCCGCTCCGCTTCATGGCCCGTCCGCACAGCTGGCTCTGGGCCATCCATCGCCACCGCGCCACGCTGTCGGCCGCGCCGAACTTCGCCTTCGAGCTCTGCCTGCACAAGGTCAAGGACAGCGCGCTCGAAGGCCTCGACCTAAGCTCGCTGCGCATGGTGGCCAACGGCGCCGAGCCGGTCAGCGCCGAGACGATCCGCCGCTTCACCGCCCGCTTCGCGCCCTACGGCTTCCGGGCCGAGGCCATGGCCCCGGTCTATGGCCTGGCCGAATCCTCGGTCGGCCTCGCCTTTCCGCCGCCCGGCCGGCGCCCGATCGTCGACCGCATCCGGCGCGAGGCGCTGGTCCGCAGCGGCGAGGCCCTGCCGGCGCCGGAGGCCGAGCCGGACGCGCTGGAGCTCGTCTCCTGCGGCCAGCCGCTGCCCGGCCACGAGATCCGCGTCGTCGACGCCCGCCAGCGCGAGCTCGGCGAGCGCCGCCAGGGCCGGCTGCAATTCCGCGGACCCTCGGCGACCCGCGGCTACTTCCGCAACGCCGCCAAGACCCGCGAGCTCTTCGCCGGTGGCTGGCTGGACAGCGGCGACCTGGCCTACGTCGCCGGCGGCGAGATCTTCGTCACCGGGCGCGTCAAGGACATGGTCATCCGCGCCGGGCGCAACATCTATCCCCAGGAGGTCGAAGCAGCCGTCGGCAAGGTCGAGGGGCTGCGCCGGGGCTGCACCGCCGTGTTCGGCAGCCCCGACCCCAAGAGCGGCACCGAACGTCTGGGGGTGCTGGCCGAGACCCGGGCGAGCGAGCCCGAGGCCCTGGCCGAGCTGCACCGCCGGGTCGTGGCGGCCGCGGTCGCGGTGCTGGACGAGCCGCCCGAGGAGGTCGTCCTGGCGCCGCCCCACAGCGTGCCCAAGACCTCGAGCGGTAAGCTGCGCCGCGCCGCCGCCCGGCGGCTCTACGAGGAGGGCCGGATCGGCTCCCGGCCGCGCGCCCTGTGGTGGCAGGTCGCCCGCCTCACCCTGGCCGGCTTGCGGCCACGTGCCCGGCACGCCCTGGCCGGCCTCGCCGAGCTGCTCTACGCCGGCTACTGGTGGACGGTGCTCGCCGTCACCGCCGGGATCGCCTGGCCGCTGGTCGTGCTGCTGCCCCGGCGCGCCTGGCGCTGGGCGCTGCTGCGGCCCTTGACGCGCCTCGCCCTGCGGCTGATGGGCACGCCACTCGCGGTCATGGGGCTGGAAAACCTGCCGGCGGCGGGGGCGATCCTGGTGGCCAACCACGCCAGCTACCTCGACAGCCTGGTGCTGGTCGCGGCCCTGCCCGGCGAGACCGCCTTCGTCGCCAAGACGGAGCTGGCCGCCCAATTCGTCGCCGGGCGCTTCCTGCCGCGCATCGGCGCCCTCTTCGTCGATCGGGCCGAGCCGGAACGCGGCACCCAGGACACCCAAATCATCCTGGCCGCGGCCCATGCCGGGCGCCGGCTGCTGTTCTTCCCCGAGGGCACGCTGAGCCGGATGCCGGGCCTCATGACGTTCCGTCTGGGCGCCTTCGTGTCCGCGGTCGAGGCGGGCCTGCCGGTGGTGCCGGTCACGCTGCGCGGCACCCGCTCGATCCTGCGCGGCGACCAGTGGTTCCCACGGCGCGGCGCGATCAGCCTGCACGTCGGCCCACCGATTCCGCCGGACGGCGAGGATTTCGCTGCGGCGCTGCGGCTGCGCGACGCGGCGCGCGCCGCGATCCTGGCGCGCTGCGGAGAGCCGGACCTCGGCCAATAGCGCCATCCATGGCACGGGGCGCGCCCGGACCCGGGCAACAGCAGATCTTCACGCGGCTGGTTGCAACTTGTTAACCTACAAACGATAGCATTTATCTATCCGCCCACCCGCTCCTGGTCCCGGGCGGCTGGTATTTGACCATGCACGTGCTGCTCGTAGAAGACGACGAGGTCCTGACGCCGATCGTGGAGGCCGCCCTCCGCGACGCCGGCCATACCTGCGAGACGACCGAGCAGGGCGCTCAGGCTGTCGCGCTCGCCAAGCAGAACAGCTACGACGTCATGGTCGTGGACGCCGACCTGCCGGACATGGAGGGCTGCCAGGTCGTCCGGCTCCTGAAGGTCGAGGGAATCGATATCCCGGTGGTGATGCAATCCGGCCTGATGGACCTGAACCTGCCCTTCGTGGCGGCGTCCCTCGGCGTCAAGAAATTCCTCACCAAGCCGTTCAGCGCGCGCGAGCTGATCGGCCACGTGGAGGCCGTCGCCGGGACTCCCGGCCAGGCCGTGCCGGACGCTGCGCCCGGGCTCGCCCCCGCGCCCGCCCCCGCGCCCGCCCCCGCGCCCGCCCCTGGGCCCGCCCCGGAGGCCCGCGTCGCGCCGCCCCCACCGGAACCGGCCACACCGGAACCGGCCCCGCCTCCCCGATCCGCGCCGATGCCGGCGGCGCCGATGCCGGCAGCCGGGAACGTCGAACGCCGCCGGGCCGCCCGCGCCAAGGTCTACCAGGCGGCCTTGATCCTGGACGGGGACAGGCAGATCCCCTGCGTCATCCTCGACCGCTCGGACAAGGGCGGGGCGCTCAGGATCACGGACCCCGACCAGCCGTGCCCCACCTTGTTCACGCTGAAGCCCCTCGACGGCCCCGAGTGCCTTTGCGAAGTGCGGTGGCGCCGGGGCGACCGCATCGGCGTCGAGTTCAGATAGCCGATCCGGTCCGGTCGTACATCACCAGCTCCCAATGCCCGGCGCCGCTGTCGTGGCGCAGGATGTAGGCCGCGCCGTCGCTCCCCTTGACCTTGAAATAGCGGTGGTCCGGGGCGAGCCATTGGTCCAGCACCTCGGCCACCTCGACCGCCCGCTCGCCGAGCAAGAAGCGGCGCGGCGTCTCCTCGCCGCGGTATCCCGCGGCACAGTCGACGCGAAGCACCATAGAGGGCTCGGACACGGCTGGGTAATTTGGGGGCAGTAATTTAGGGACAGTATACAGTAATTTAGGGACAGTATACTTATTTCCCGGTGGTGATCGTGAGCCTGTATTGGTGGCCCGGCTCGCAGGCTGAGGCACCATGAAATAAGTATACTGTCCCCAAATTACCCCCAAATTACCCTGTCCCTAAATTACCGCTCTGCGACGGGATGCTGTGCGGGCGCGGCCGCCCTCGGCCGGTCAGGGCGCGGGCTGCTGCTGGGTGAGGCAGTGGATGCCGCCGCCG
>CAMYMY010000421.1 GCA_947259625.1 uncultured Kiloniellales bacterium
CCAAGCACGACCCGCGGGTCGCCGCCTACGGCACGGTCGACGAGGCGAACGCCTGCATCGGCCTGGCGCGCCTGCACTGCGGCGGCGAGGTCGACGAGATCCTGGCGCGCGCGCAGAACGACCTGTTCGACCTGGGCGCCGACCTGTGCCGGCCGCAGAAGGACGACCCCAAGAAGCCGGCGCTCCGGATCACCGCCGCCCAAGTCGCGCGCCTCGAAGCCGAGATCGACCGCATCAATGCCGGCCTCGACCCGCTCGAGTCCTTCGTCCTGCCGGGCGGCACGCCGGGCGCCGCCTATCTGCACCTGGCGCGCACCGTGACCCGCCGCGCCGAGCGGGAGGCTACGGCGCTGAGCACGCAAGAGGCGGTCAACGCCGAGGCGCTGCGCTACCTCAACCGCCTCTCCGACCTGCTCTTCGTGCTCGCCCGCCACGTCAACGGCGGCGGCGCGAAGGACGTCCTCTGGAAGCCCGGCGCGCACCGCTGAAACCTAGGCGGGGCTTTGCCTTTCGCGGCGTTGACACTGTTCTGTCATGCTCCTATTGTGCGCCTGCGAAGTGGGCGGCGTGATGGCCCTGGGTGGTCGTGCGGGCGGGGCGCCCCACGGCGTTCTTCTTTCATTTTCATTGTGCAGTGCGGGGTGGCTTGGGAGCGATGAAAGTCCTGGTTCCGATCAAGCGGGTGATCGACGCCAACGTCAAGGTCCGGGTCAAGGCGGACAAGAGCGGCGTCGAGCTGACCAACGTGAAAATGGCGATGAACCCGTTCTGCGAGATCGCCGTGGAGCAGGCGGTGCGCCTCAAGGAGGCGGGCACCGCCAGCGAGGTGATCGCGGTCTCGGCCGGCGTCGCCCAGTCCCAGGAGACCCTGCGCACGGCGCTGGCGATGGGCGCCGACCGCGGCATCCTGATCCAGAGCGAGGTGGCGCTCGAGCCGCTGGCGGTGGCCAAGCTGCTCAAGGCCGTGGTCGAGCGCGAGAGCCCGGAATTGGTGATCCTGGGCAAGCAGGCGATCGACGGCGACAACAACCAGACCGGCCAGATGCTGGCCGCGCTGCTCGGCTGGGCGCAGGGCGCCTTCATCTCCAAGCTGGAGCTGGCCGACGGCGCCGCCAAGGTGACGCGCGAGGTCGACGGCGGGCTGGAGAACCTGTCCCTGAAGCTGCCGGCCGTGGTCACGGTGGACCTGCGCCTGAACGAGCCGCGCTACGCCTCGCTGCCGAACATCATGAAGGCCAAGAAAAAGCCGATCGAGCAGCTGACCCCGGAGGACCTCGGGGTCGACGTGGCGCCGCGCCTCGAAGTCCTCGAAGTCGTCGAGCCGCCGGCACGCAAGGCGGGGATCAAGGTGGAAAGCGTGGCCGACCTGATGGACAAGCTCAAGAACGAGGCAAAGGTGATCTGATGAGCGTGCTGGTTGTTGGCGAACACGATAACGCCGAGCTGAAGCCGGCGACGCTGCACACGGTGACCGCGGCCAAGGAGGTCGCCGGCGCCGAGGAGATCCACGTTCTGGTGGCCGGCCAGGGCTGCGCGGCGGTCGCCGACGCCGCGGCGGCCATACCCGGGGTCGCCAAGGTGCTGCTGGCCGACGCGCCCGTCTACGAGCACCGCCTGGCCGAGAACCTGGGGCCGCTGATCGCCGAGCTGGCCAAGGGCTACAGCCACGTGCTGGCGCCGGCCACGACCTCTGGCAAGAACGTGATGCCGCGCGTCGCGGCCCTGCTCGACGTCCAGCAGATCTCCGACATCAGCGCGGTCGCGGCCCCGGACACCTTCGTGCGGCCGATCTATGCCGGCAACGCGATGGCCACCGTGAAGTCGGGCGACCCGATCAAGGTGATCACCGTGCGCACCACCGCCTTCGATCCGGCCCCGGGCGAGGGCGGATCGGCCGCCGTCGAGAGCGTGGCGGCGGGCGCGGACGCGGCGCTCGCCACCTACCTCGGGGCGGAGCTCACCAAGTCCGAGCGGCCGGAGCTGACCAGCGCCCGGATCGTCATCTCCGGCGGGCGGGGCATGCAGAACGGCGAGAACTTCGCCATGCTCGAGCGGATCGCCGACAAGCTGGGCGCGGCCGTGGGCGCCTCGCGCGCGGCGGTCGACGCCGGCTTCGTCCCCAACGACTATCAGGTCGGCCAGACCGGCAAGGTGGTCGCCCCCGATCTCTACATCGCCATCGGCATTTCGGGCGCGATCCAGCACCTGGCCGGCATGAAGGACTCCAAGGTCATCGTCGCCATCAACAAGGACGAGGACGCGCCGATCTTCCAGGTCGCCGACTACGGCTTGGTCGCCGACCTGTTCAAGGCCGTTCCGGAGCTCGAACAGGAACTGGGGTGAACCGCCCGGGAACCCAGCCAGAAAACAACCGACGAGACCAAGACCATGTCCGATTCGAAGACCGCGGCAAACGGCACCCTTGATATCAAGTCGATCGGCGTCGTCGGCGCCGGGCAGATGGGCAGCGGCATCGCGCACGTCTGCGCGCTGGCCGGCTACGACGTCAGGATCTCCGACCAGGACGAGGAGCGCCTCGGGGACGCGCTGAAAACGATCGGCGCCAACATGGCCCGCCAGGTCGCGCGCGAGAAGATCACCGAGGCCGACAAGACCGCCGCCCTGGCCCGGATCTCGACAGGCACGAGCCTGGAGGCGTTCAAGGATTGCGACGTCGTCGTGGAGTCGGTCACCGAGGACGAGGAGCTCAAGAAGGAGATCTTCAGGGAGCTCTGCCCGATCCTGAAGCCCGAGGCCATCGTCTGCTCGAACACCTCCTCGATCTCGATCACGCGGCTCGCCTCGATCACCGACCGGCCGGGGCGGTTCATGGGCATGCACTTCATGAACCCGGTGCCGCTCATGCAGCTGGTCGAGCTGATCCGCGGCATCGCCACCGAGGAAGAGACCTTCCAGACGATCAAGGCGCTCACGCTCAAGCTCGGCAAGACCCCGGCCATGGCCGAGGACTTCCCGGCCTTCATCGTCAACCGCATCCTGCTGCCGATGATCAACGAGGCGGTCTATACGCTCTACGAGGGCGTCGGCTCGGTGGAGGCGATCGATACCTCCATGAAGCTCGGCGCCCACCACCCCATGGGCCCACTCGAGCTGGCCGACTTCATCGGGCTCGACACGTGTCTCGCCGTGATGTCCGTGCTCTACGAGGGCCTGGCCGATTCCAAGTACCGGCCCTGTCCGCTGCTGGTCAAGTACGTCGAAGCCGGCTGGCTCGGCCGCAAGGCCGGCCGCGGCTTCTACGACTACTCGGGCGACAAGCCGGTGCCGACGCGCTAGTGTTCGGACGCGCCGTCTTTTCAGCGGGCCGTTACTTCGGGTTTCGGCGGGACCGGCCTAATGCCTGAC
>CAMYMY010000422.1 GCA_947259625.1 uncultured Kiloniellales bacterium
GCCCGGCGGGATGTGCCCCGGCGCGACGTAGGCGTGATAAAGCGCGTCGAGCTGGGCCCAGAGCACGTCGGTCTTGAAGCGCACCGCGTCCAAGATCAACTCCTGTTCCGCGCGCGTCCCGGCCCTCTCGATCACGTGGGCCAGGGTGAACCTGACGTCCTTGGGGGCCTCGTTGAGCCGGCGCTTGAAATAGGCGATGGAGCGCTCGTTGGCGAAATCGTAGTGCTCGAGCAGCCCGGCGATCCGCTCCTCGTGGATCTTCGGCGCGAAGAGCTCGGTCAGCGAGGAGGCCAGGGCCTCGAGCAGCGAGCGGTCGCGCACGAAGCGGACGTAGGCATCGACCGCGAAACGCGTCGCCGGCAGGATGCCGCGGGTCGACATGACATAGTCGCGCTCCAGGCCGACAGCCTCGGCCAGCCTCAGCCAGCGCTCGATGCCGCCCTCGTTGTCGCCGGCGCCGTCGTGGTCCTCCATGCGGCTGCGCCACTCGCGGCGCAGCGCGGGATCCTCGGTGCGCGACATGAGCGCCGCGTCCTTCATGGGGATGCTGGCTTGGTAGTAGAAGCGGTTCAGCACCCAGGCCTGCACCTGCCCGTGATCGCACTGGCCGCCGTGCAGCAGCTTGTGGAAGGGGTGCAGGTTGTGATAGCGCGTCGCGCCGATCTCGCGCAGCGCCGCCTCCAGCTGTTCCGGGCTCATGAGCGCATCCGGCGCCAGGTCCTGCACGTCGGGCTGTAGGCTCACAGAACGATCTCCATGCCGTCGTAGCCGATCTCCCAGCCGGCGGCCTCAGCCTCGGCGCATTCGGGGGAGTCGGCCAGGAGGACCGGATTGGTGTTGTTGATGTGGACGAAGACCTTGCGCCCGATCCCGAGGGCGGCGAAGGCGGCGATGGTGCCCTCGGGCCCGGCCATGCTCAAATGGCCCATGCGCCGGCCGGTCTTCACGCCGGCCTGCTGCACGACCATCTCGTCGTCCCGCCAAAGCGTCCCGTCGAACATCACCAGCGGCGCTCCCTCCAGTCTTTCTTCGAGCCCCGGCGGTATCGCTGCGCATCCGGGGATGTAATAACAATAGGCCTTGCCGTCGCGTTCGGCCAGCCGCAGGCCTATCGTGTCCTCCTCGACCGTGCCGAAGTTGGCCCCGGCGCCGGCGTCTTCCAGGTATAGGGCCACCTTGCCGGGAACGGTGAAGGGCTCGATCACGACGCCGCTGGGCCGGCCGTCCTTGGCCGCCGGCTCGAAGGCCTGATCCAGGGTGATCCGGCGGCGATCCACGAAGGCCGGGTTCAGCACGTTGAAGATGCTGTTCCCGTCGAGTACGGAAAGCACCCGGCCGGTGCCGTAGACCGCCAGCGGATGGCTCTCGCGCAGGGTCAGGAGGCCCGACACGTGGTCCACGTCGCCGTTGGTCAGGACCACCGAGACGATCGGGCTGTGGCGCACGCCTTCCTTGGGATGGAGCTGCGGGTTGTCGTTTATCTGCTGGCGCAGGTCGGGCGAGGCATTCAGCAAGACCCAGTTCCGCCCGTCGGCGCTGACCGCCAGGGAGGATTGGGTGCAGGGACGCGCCGCCGGATCGCCCGCGCGTGCGCGCCGCGATGCTTCGTTGTTGCTGTTCCACTGGGGAAAGCCGCCGCCTGCCGCAGCCCCCAGGACAAGGACGCGCAGCGCCATCCGGTCGTCATCCGTCGAGAAACAGGGCGCGCAAAAGACCGACCCCGGTTCGGCCCCTTAGAGCTGGGACCGAGCACCGGGGCCGGCACTTAAACGCGTTTCACCCGGTTCTTAGAGCTCGGCGCAAACGTAGGAATTGATCTCGAGGCCAACGGCAATCTCGACGATCTTCGGCGTAGTCCAAGCCATGTTGTTTCCTCCCAACGGCGTTAAATGCGACTTAGAGCTGTTCCAATATATGTACGCCGCTGCCATAAGGAAAGCCCTTTTCTTCAACCGGGTCTTATTTCAAGCGGACGGGGTCGTGCCAAACCGCGTTTGACGCCAGCACAAAGGCTGTCGGACTCCTGCCGACTGATCGGCTCGAGTCACTTTTCGTACTTGATGTAGGCGAAACGCGGATCCGGCGGCGGCCCTTCCAAAGCGCCGCCCTGGGCGCCCGGCTGCCAGAGCACCACCTCTTCGATCTTCCTGGCCAGCTCGAAATCCTTGTCGGTGATGCCCTTGGCGCTATGGGTCGTCAGCCGAACCTCGACCCAGGCGTAGGAGGCCGCGATGTCCGGGTGATGGAACGCGGCCTCGGCCAGATGCCCCACGGTATTGATCACCATGAGGGTACCCTTCCAGCCATGGGTCTCGTAGCGGCGCCGGATGAATCCCGCCTCGAGGCGCCACCGGGGCAGCTCGTCTTTCAGACGCGCCAAGACCTCCTGGTCAGAATAGGTCCGCTCCTTGGCTCTCTCGCTCATCGATTTTCCTCTCCAGATCCTCTCTCGGACGCGGGCCGCCGCGAAACGGCGGCGGTTACGTCACAATCGGCGGCGGCCGCTTGTCGAACCACGGCCGCGCCTGTTCGAGCTGGCCGGCGAGGCGGAACAAGGCCGCCTCGTCGCCGAAGCGCGCGGCGAACTGGATGCCGATCGGCAGGCCGGCCTCGTTCCAGCATAGCGGCAGCGAGGCCGCCGGCTGGCCGGTCATGTTGAACAGCATCGTGTTTGCGGTTGTCTCGAAGACCTCCTTGGACAAGACGTCCAGGACCCTGTCGAGCAACCTCTTGATCGGAAACCTCCGCAGGATCGCGAGCTGCGCCGCCTCCGAGGCCTTCAAGTCGAAATGACCGATCGGCACCGGCGGGTAGGCCATGGTCGGGGTCATGAACAGGTCGTGGTTTTCGAAGAAGGCCGCGACGCGACGCCCCGCCAGATAGGCCGCTTCGGGTCACCCGAGCAGGTCACCGCTGCGGTCGCCGCCGTGAAGGCGACGACGGCTTCGTTGTACCGCATCCTCGCCGACGGCATCACCGAGTCGACCGAGTCGACCGAGATCAGCGACACCGACAGCTGAGTCGGTCGGCGCCCACCACGAACCATTCGAGCAACTCGGCGCCCTGACCACATCACGTGATGAAATGGATCCCAACGCGCCGCCGCCGCCGGGTCAGTAAGGTCGCGAAACAGTCTCGCGCCGCCATTAACTCCAGCTTGGCTCCTTGGCGGCGTGGCCACCGGCGATATAACCCTGCGTGGTGCAACGACCCTGTCCATGTTGACTGGAGCCACCGGCTGATTCACCGCCACAATAGAGCCCCGGTATGATCTGGCCGTGCATGTCCATGACCTGGCATTTCATATTGATGCGCAGACCGGTGTAACAATCATGGATCACAGGTGTGGCCCAG
>CAMYMY010000423.1 GCA_947259625.1 uncultured Kiloniellales bacterium
CGTCCACTCCGAAACCGAACGGGAGGTAACACCAACTCCAAGGCGTTATGTAAATCTCGTTGTAGAAACGCCGTTCAAGGCCTTCAAGGTTCCTCAAATGAACTGGGCCTCACGGCTGTTATACAGAAGGTTGCACAGAGAGTGGACGCGAACCTATCAACCGGACGAAAGGAATCGCCGATTACATTCTCCCTAGAGCGGGGTCCCGTCAGTTCTAATCGATTTCTTGGAATTCGCTGGGCTTATTGCTGGCGGCATCATTTTCGCGGGTTGCGCGGGGAGCATATGCGCACCGCAACATTCAGCAATTGAACGCTATTCGGAGAAGCTGGAATTAAGGATCAGTGCATTGCCGCTTGGCGTGTAGGGGATCACCCCAAATTCCCAGAGCTCGAATTTCGCGTGGCCATTTGCCGAGGTTTTGAGGGTCTTTTGGCAGTGTTCACAACATTGCTTTCGGTACAGGCTGGACGATTTCGAGTTGCTAAGACTCCCCCTTAGGTCCACAGATGGCTATACCCGGCTGTCTGAGATCCTGCCGGACCGCAGCCGCCCAGGGCCGGCGAGCCGACATTGGAGCCCTCGGTCTTTGGCATGCGGGATCCCTGATTGGGCGGATATCCGGCTCGGATAGCGGTCAGAGGAATCTCGGCAGGCAAGCGAATCCCCGTGACCCACGGCCCGATCGACGGAGCGAAAATGCATCGCCGCGCGGCGTGCCGGTTGTGCAGCCGTCTCGTCGTCCGGCGGGCTTTGTGCTAACGTTGCCTGTCGGCGAAAATGCCGGACGGGACGAGGAGGAGGGCAGGGTCATGGCAGTGGCGGCTTCCGCGCAGGAGGGCCTGCGGCGCTATCGCATGTACGTCGGCGGCGAGTGGTCGGACGCGGCCTATACCGCCAAGCCCTGGGCGCTGATCCCGCGGGGCGGCGCCGAGGACGCCGGGCGCGCCGTCGAGGCCGCGCACAAGGCGTTCACGGGCGGCGAGTGGCCGCGGCTCCATGCCTCGGCGCGCGGCGCGCTGCTGCGCCGGCTGGGCGACCTGATCGCCGAGAACGCCGAGCGCCTCGCCGACCTCGAGGTCAGTGACAACGGCAAGCTGATCAGCGAGATGGCCGCGCAGCTGCGCTACGTGCCGCAGTGGTACTACTATTTCGGCGGCCTCGCCGACAAGGTCGAGGGCAGCGTCATCCCGATCGACAAGCCGGCCTTCAACTACACCAAGCACGAGCCGCTCGGCGTGGTCGCGCTGATCACGCCCTGGAACTCGCCGCTGCTGCTGCTGTCGTTCAAGCTGGCGCCGGCGCTGGCGGCCGGCAACACAGTCGTGATCAAGCCCTCCGAGTTCACCTCCGCCTCGACGCTGGCGCTGATGGAGCTGGTCGAGCAGGCGGGATTCCCCAAGGGCGTGGTCAACGTGATCACCGGCTTCGGCGCCGAGGTCGGCCAGCCGCTGGTCGAGCACCCCAAGGTGCGCAAGGTCGCGTTCACCGGATCGTCGGCGACCGGCGCGCGGGTCTACGAGACGGCGGCCCGGGACATCAAGCGGGTCAGCCTGGAGCTCGGCGGCAAGTCGCCCAACATCGTGTTCGACGACTGCCGGATCGAGGACGCGGTCAAGGGTGCGGTCTCCGGCATCTTCGCGGCGACCGGCCAGACCTGCATCGCCGGCTCGCGTCTGCTGGTGCAGGAGAGCCTCCACGACGAGTTCGTCGACAAGCTGGTGAGCTTCGCCAGCACCGCCAAGATGGGCAATCCCAAGGCGGCGGAGACTCAGGTCGGCCCGGTCACCAACCTGCCGCAGTACGAGAAGGTGCTGAGCTACCTCGACATCGCCAAGGGCGAGGGCGTGGAGACGGTCCTGGGCGGCGGCAAGGCGAGCCGCCCGGAGTGCGGCGAGGGCTGGTTCGTCGAGCCGACGGTCTTCACCGGCGTCGACAACTCGATGCGCATCGCCCAGGAGGAGGTCTTACCGGCGTCGACAACTCGATGCGCATCGCCCAGGAGGAGGTCTTCGGCCCCGTGCTCGCCGTGATCCCCTTCAAGGACGAGGAGGAGGCGATCGCGATCGGCAACGACGTGGTCTTCGGGCTGGCCGCCGGGGTCTGGACCCAGGACATCCGCCGCGCGCTCACCCTGGCCGACCGGATTCAGGCCGGCACGGTCTGGATCAACACATACAGGGCGGTCAGCTACATGTCGCCCTTCGGCGGCTACAAGCGCAGCGGCATCGGCCGCGAGAACGGCCAGGAGGCGATCCGCGAGTTCATGCAGACCAAGAGCGTGTGGATCTCGACCGCCAGCGAAGTGCCCAACCCCTTCGTCATGCGCTGAGGCGCGCGGGGCCGGGCGCCTGCCCGGGCCGACGGAGCCTGGAAGTTGCCGAAAAAGTCCGTGGCGGCCCGTTGCCCTCGTCCTTCGCCCTTCGACAAGCTCAGGTGAGGAAGCTCGTAACAGGGGCAAAATCCCGGGCAAAGGAACCTTCGACGTCGAGGAAAAAAGGTGTCAGACACCTTTTTCACCGGATGCATTGAGCTTTTCAGTATGTTAGTCCAGAAAAAGGTGTCAGACACCTTTTTTCGTGCTGCTTCGTCCGACCACATGCCCGGTGTTTTGCCCCGGTTACGGAAGCTCAGGGCAACTTCTTGAAAACGCTCACCCTCACACTGAACTTCCTCATCCCGAGCTCCCTCATCCCGAGCCTGTCGAGGGACGAGGGACGAAGTGCGAGGGTGAGCGTTCGCACCTCTTCAACAGCCCGCTAGACGGCCCGGTCAAGGGGCGCGCTCTCCGGCCTCGGCGGCGACCGGCGTGTAGCACCTTCGGTCGGCCAGGGTCGCACAGGAGATCGTCTTGGTGTCGTGCCGGTATTTCACGTTGATCAGGCGCGCATGCGCATTGGATGCGGGATCGTCGAAGATCCGTTCGACTTTCCACAGCCGCGGAGTCCGGCTGAGCTTGTTGAACTCCGCATAGTGCTGGCCTTTGCGCACCTTTGGTCTCCGCGTCATTTCTGAATCCTCCCCTTGTCGCCTGCCGCCGTCACGGTCCACGGACCGTCTTCGGGAACTCCCTTCGAAGAAGAGCTCCGGGCCGATCAGCCAATAGTCTGCCAAACCGCGTGAGCGGCACGTGTGGGCTTTCACACACGGCGGCGCGCCCTGGCGGCTAGGCCGGTTGAATCCGCCGAACCTCGGCTCCGCACGCCGGCGGCGTCAGCCGGCGAAGCGGGCGGCCGGCAGGCCCGTGACGCCGGGGGCGACCTTGAACAGGGCGCCTGAGAGGGGCGCGCGGGCCAGCTCCTCCGGGCCGAGCTGCATGCGGGCCGTGGTGATGTAGAGCACGTCGAGCGCCGCACCGCCGAAGGTGCAACTGGTCACGTGGGGCACCGGCAGCTCGATGACGCCGTCCTCGCCGCCGTCGGGACGCAGGCGGGTGACGCGCCAGCCCATCCAGTGGGCGCACCAGAGAAAGCCCTCGGCGTCCACCGTCAGGCCGTCGGGCAGGCCTTGCTCGGCACCGAAGCGGGCGATGACCCGCGGGCGCCCGACCGTGCCGTGCGTCGGGTCGTAGTCGAAGGCGAGCACGGTCCGCTCGACGCTGTCGGAAAAATAGAGCGTGCGGCCGTCGGGGCTGAAGGCCGGGCCGTTGCAGACCGCGTAGTCCCCGAACAGCCGCCGGGTCGTGCCGTCGGCCTCGAGGACATGGACCGCGCCGGTCGGCTCGACCTCCAGATAGTGCCGGCTGCCGGCGACGAAGCGGCCCGCCGGATCGCACTTGCCGTCGTTGAAGCGGTTGTCGGGAAGGTGCGATTCCGGGTCCACGAGCGTGTCGAGGCGGCCGTTGATCGGGTCGAGGAAGGCGAAGCCCTTGTAGCTCGCCGCCACCAGGCCGCCGCCTTCCCGCGGGGCGATGGAGCCGACCGGGGTTTCGAGCGGCAGCGCCGTGGTCTCGTCTTCTTGTCCGGGTTCCTGCCGGTAGAGCGTCGCGCCTTCGATATCGACCCAGTAGAGGCACTGCGCCCGCTCGTCCCACAGGGGCGATTCGCCGAGCATCGCCTTGGCGTCCCAAGCGACCTCGGCTCGAAGTCCGGTTTTCAACGACACGTGGGGGACTCCCGTGATCAGGCAGAAGGCTCCAGGCTACCCGATCGTGGCGCCCGCCCGGAATCATAATCCACGTCCCGGCCGTTCCAAGGCTTCGCCGGCTTCAAGCGGAAGGCCCGCCGGGTCGATGACCTGGCGGGCCTTCTCGTAGGATCCGGCGCGGTTTGCCGCTGACCTGGGCGCCGCGCCGGAGGTGGCCGGCGGCGGGCCGGGCCCCGAGCGCGCGGTCCTTTTCTGGCCGCCGCGCGCCCTACCTTGCCCGGCGCGCCGCCGGGTGCGGTCAGCGGTAGCTCATGTACACGTCCTGCCGGCCGTCGGCCGTGTAGGCGACCACGTCGTAGGGCTCGGGGTCGGGACCGGGCATGCCCGGCGAGCCGGTCGGCATGCCGCCGACGGCGATGCCGGCGATCCTGGGCCGCTCGGTCAGCATCTTCTCGATCGCCTCGACCGGCACGTGCCCCTCGACGAAGTAGCCGTCGATCACGGCGGTATGGCAGGACTCGAGGTTCCCCGGCAGCTTGGCCTGTTGCTTGACCCGGCTGAGGTCGTTCATCTTGAACACCTTGGCCTCGAAGCCGTGCTTGCGAAGGATCTTGGTCCAGGAGCCGCAACACCCGCAGTAGGGGCTCTTGTAGACCTTGATCGCGCGGCTCCGCGCCGCCACCGCACGGCCCGCGGGCAGCAGAAGGGCGAGCGTACCGACGCCGATCAGTCCAAGGACAGAGCGACGGCTGGCGGTTCCGACTGAGGTCTTCATTGATGTCCCTCCAATAGGCGTCGTGGGGCCTACCTGGCCCCGACAGGGTCAGGCGCGCGAATTTCGCGGCGCCGCGGATACGCTGCCAGGATCGTACAGAAACGCACATTGATCCAGGTCAAATTTCCCCCTCGAGGGCGGTCCTCAAGAGTTAAGCTGGCTGTCTACTGCATGGTGCGGAGCGGCGAGCGCTGGACGATCAGGATCGTCAACAGCGGCAGCGCCACGGTGATCGCCGCTGTCGGCAAAGCCCGAACCTAGGGCGATTTGGCATCGGCGATCAAGACGCCCTCAAGGGGCATGCGCAGGCCGTGTCCGACGGAAACCGGCCACTTCCTAATGGGCGCCGTGGCCTTGTCCCTTTGTGCCGGTGATCCCGGGCTCCAC
>CAMYMY010000424.1 GCA_947259625.1 uncultured Kiloniellales bacterium
TGATGCGGTTTTCCATCTCGCCGCGGGCACAGTAGAGCGTCTCGTAGAGCTCCTTGGCCCGGTGCGCCCCGCGCGACAGGGAGGTCACCACGAAGCGCGGGTTGGCGCCCTGTGGCAGATGCTCGGCCTTGCCGACAACACGCCGCGCCCGGCTCCAGGATTTGAGGGTCCGATAGCTGAAGTCCTTGAACCGCCGGGCCGGCGCGCCGGTCTCCTCGAAGCGCGCCCGTGCGGCGGCCAGATCCAGCGATAGTTCCCCGACAAGGCGCTTGTTCTTGGCCAGCCCGAAAACATAATCCACCCCATTGGCCTCGCACCAGGCCATCAGCTCCTCGCGCGCAAAGCCCGAGTCGGCGCGCACCAGGATCTTCACCTCCGGCCAGCGCGCGCGGATCCGCCCGACGATCCGCTCGAGCTCCTCCTTGGCGCCCGCCGCGCCGTCGATGTTCGAAGGCCGCAGCTTGGCCGCCAAAAGATGCCGGCCGCAGAAGATGTACAGCGGCAGATAGCAGTAGTGCCCGTAATAGCCATGGAAAAACCGACCTTCCTGGTCCCCGTGCAGCGGGTCGTCGGTGGCGTCCAGGTCCAGGGTGAGCCGCTTGGGCGCCTGCTCGTGGGCGTCCAGGAACAGATCCACCAACAGAGCCTCCAAGGCCGCGGCATCGTGGCTGATCTTGTGGTAGCGATCGACCTCCCCGGACCGGCCCAGCTCCAGGCGGTTCAGCGTGCTCTTGCCCGCCAAGGCCTCGCAGTCGCTGCGCTTGGCCTCAAGCTTGTCCGCCAGCAAGCCCAGAACCGGGTCCCGGCGCAGCTCGTCATGATCGTTCAGGTCTTCATAGCCCAACGCAATCCCGGCAATCCGCTGGCACACCATCGCCTGCACGCTGTGCTCCACCAGATCCTGGTTCCGGCAATCGGCAAAGCAGCCCGCCACACGCCCGCTCAGATCAAGAACCCGATCAACCTGCCGCAACAGCAAAGCCCCGGCATCCGAAGTCAGCTCACCGCCGTCAAACGCCGCGACCACACGCCGACGTTCACAGCCTTCAAATTCCAAAACTTCTGAACTACACTCTGTTTGCATCGGCCTTCCTCGCGAACCTGAGTAACTCTTTGTTGCAAAAGAATCTTCTCAGATTCGCAGGGCCGATGCACCTGTTTCTGTGAGAAATCCGGGCTAGCCAAGAGGCGACATTAGCAGTTGTTAGGCAGCAGCCGCACTTTGGCACGTCGCGATGCCGGTGGTGGGAGGCCGTCCACTGCATAAATTTCGGACATCGCAGGCTCTCGGAAAACGACTTGCGTCGGGCTCAGACAGGGATGAGTCCTGGTTCGCAGGCTCCAACCGAATGGCTTTCTTTAGCCCGCATAGCTTGGTCGGGTGTCGCTCGTGGCGCTCGGACAAAATGAAAGCGCCCCGAACACCGGGGCGCTTCCATAATCTGGCCGGTCGGGGCCTCAGGCAGCGACCTGGGTCGGCTTGACATCCAGGCGCTTGACGGAACTCGCGATCGGGATCGCCCGAGGCTTCAACGCCTCGGGAATCTCGCGCACGAGGTCGACATACAGGAGCCCGTTCGCCAGGTTCGCGCCCTTGACCTCGACATGTTCGGCGAGCTGGAAGCTACGCTCGAAGTTCCGCCCGGCGATGCCCCGGTAGAGCAAATTGCCGGTTTCCTCCTCGTCGTTGCTCTGCTTCTCGCCATGGATCGTCAGCGTGTTCTCCTTCGCCTCGATCGAGAGATCAGCGTCGGTAAAGCCGGCGACTGCGACCGAGATGCGATAGGCGTTCTCACCGGTCCGCTCGATATTGTAGGGCGGATAGCTCGGCACCGAGCCTTCCACGCCGGCGACCTGGTCGAGCATGGAGAACATCCGGTCGAAGCCGACGGTTGAACGGTAGAAAGGAGCAAAATCGAATGTACGCATAGCATGACCTCCTTATTTGAGCGACATGCGAACGGTCCGCCCTCAGGGCCGGACCTTCCGAATCACGCAGCCTGATGGCCTACGCGTTCAGTATTTGGGAACGCCTCCGAGCCTTTGCAAGGGATCAGACCAAATATTTCCTTGGTATTTCTATGTTGATACATAATAAAAAGAGCCAATAACATTCAAATATGTGACAGCGAATAAATTTGACTATGGTTCCATATCTTAACCCATCTCGTTATTTATTGATATTATTACTACAGTAGTACTACGTCTAGTTCATCAGCGCCCGATAATCGGACGTCGGTTATGTGAGACGGGGAGTGTGGACCGCACCCCTTGAGTGAGACAGGAAACTAGGGACAGTCCCCGGGTCAACGCGAAGGGCAGCTCCGGGTCAGACCTTGCCGTTGAAGCTGCGACCGCTGAACGTCTGCCGTCAGGGGTGAAGCTGAAGGAATAGGCCAGAGAGCCGACATCCGTAACTGAACTTCCGGTGCCCTGGGGCCAAATCTGCCGTGGCTGGCACCGGCTCATGTGTAATCTCCAGCGCGAGATGCGGCGGCAAGGGGTCGGGACAACGACATTCCCACGCTCTATAGGCTTCGCTTTGCCACGGAAGGATCGGCCGTCTCTTCGGCCCAGACCTTGAATCCCTCCAGCCGATTGGGGCCAAAGGTGTTGCTGATCGGGACGTCGGCCGCGTCGCGCCCCCGCGCGAGCAGGATCCGGCCGATACGCGGGATGTTGTTGCGCGGATCGAACGTGTACCACTGTCCATCGAGGTAGGCTTCCATCCAGGCGGCGAAATCCATCGGACCGTAGGGCGGCGGTACGCCCATGTCGCCGAGATAGCCCGTGCAGTAGCGCGCCGGGATGTTCATGCAGCGACAGAACGCGACCGCCAGATGGGCGAAATCGCGGCAGACGCCCGCGCCCTCCTCGAAGGCGTTGAACGCCGACTTCGTCGGGTAGGCCTTCTCGTAGTCGAAGGTGATGAGCTCGTGAACATGGTCGCAAATGGCCTGGACCCGTGCCCAACCGCCGGGCGACGTGCCGAAGAGGTCCCAAGCCGCCTGTGACAGGCGGTCCGTCTCGCAGTATCGGCTTCCCATGAGGAACACCAAGGTTTCCGCGGGCAGCTGCTGGACCGGGAGCTGTCGGGCGGAAACGGCAACCACATCCGGCTCGTCCTTGCACGCGACGATCGCATCGGCGGACAGTCGGGTGCGTCCCGCGGGCGCGACGATCCTGGAGCACCAGTTTCCGAAGCCGTCCCGGTACATTTCGATCGGGATCGTGGGGTCGGTCATGAGATGGTCGGGAACGATGATGTCCGGGACGTGCGTGTAGTGGATGCTGAGCATCAGGATCATCGGCGTCGGCTGCGGACAGT
>CAMYMY010000425.1 GCA_947259625.1 uncultured Kiloniellales bacterium
CTCAGCTCAACGTTCGCGCCCTAAGGGTTCCATTCGGACCTGAAATAGGTAGCCGTCTCACTTTTATCATTGATCGGATCTGCCAAAAGATTGGTTCATCTCGCCAAACACTTGCGGGAACGGCGCCGGGTCAATAGACCTGTTTGGCCGAGCAGGTCTCGACATTGGAACGGAAACCTAAACGTGGCCACCAGTCTCACCATATCTGCCTACTTGGCGTGTCTCGCCATGGAGCGCCTCCGCGAAAGCAAGGTGCCGACCGATACCATCCTCAGGCAGGTTGGTCTCACGCGAACCCAAACCAGTGACCACGAGGGACGCATTCCGTTTCACAAGCACGCCGCGCTTCTCGAGGCCGCGGCCCGGGAAACCCGCTGCCCCCTGTTCGGCCTTCGTCTCGGCCAATCCGTGAACGTGAAGGAATTCGGCCTGCTCGGCTACATCGCCCTGAATTCGACCACTTTGGGTGACGCCCTGAGGAACGTGCAACGCTATTCCCGCGTCTATTCAGACGGCGCCGACCTGACCCTCGTGCAAGAAGGCGCCAGGGCCGCGATCGTCCAACGGGTCTTGGACCCAAAGGCAATTGGATTGCCGCAGGCGGTCGAACTGGGCCTCAGCGTCACCCAGCATGTGATGAGCGCCCTGGTCGGGTTCGAGATCAGGGCCGTGGCAATCGAGTTCGCCCATGAACGCCTCGGGCCGGCATCGGCGTATCGGCGCATACTCAAGCCACCGGTGCGCTTCAACGCCGGCAGAAACGCAACACTTGTGGGGGCAGATCTTCTCGATGCCCCGGTTCGCGCCGCGGATAATAAACTGCTCAAGTACCTGAAACGGCATGCACAGGATGTCCTGAGTCAACGATCCGGCAGCGGTGACATTCGCCATCAGGTACAGACGTCGATCGCCAGCCGGTTGCAGTCTGGAGAGCCCACGGTCGACACCGTGGCCCGTGAACTGGGCATGAGTTCGCGCACGCTGGCGCGGCGGCTGAGCGAGCACGGGGTGACCTATCGGGAGCTACTGAACGACCTGCGCCACCAGCTAGCCCTTCGTTATCTGAAAGATGGGGGGCACCGAAACTCTCAGATCGCCTATCTCCTCGGTTTCTCCGAGATATCAGCCTTCAATCACGCCTTCAAACGATGGACCGGCTCGACGCCTTCGAATATTCGCGCAGCACGATAGAAACGGCCGGATCACGCCCGGCCCGGTCGGCATCGTTCGCATCAGGCGGCCCATGAGGCGGCCTCGCATCTTGCCGACCGTGTTTCGCACGCCGATGTGGCGATAAAGAGACTGGAGCGCTTGATTCCGGTGTGGTCGGTCGAAGGGCTCCCTGCAAAGTCGCGAACCTGTGATGCGGAAGATCGGGGAGAGTCAGCTCGTGGCTATGAAGAGCCTATCCGAGATGCCGCCGGCCGCGACAGCAATACCCCCGATAGCGGAAGCATGGAGTTGCTTCGTTTTTGTGGAGGGTTATGGAGTTGGCCGCCGGGAGATCCGGCTTATTTCAGCCGGGCCTCGGCGGTGGCGGTGGCACCCTTGGCGTCGATCACCGTGATGCGTACGAAGCCCTCGCCGTCGGGGCGCCAGGTGGCCTGGCGGCGGTGCGGCGGCGCGGCGACGGCGCGGCCGTTGACCAGCCAGCGGAGCGGCTTCTCCCCGCCTTCGGCGGTCAGGGGCAGCGCCTCGGGGCCGGACGCGCCGCGCTCCAGCTCGACCACCGCGCCGTCCGGCGGAAAGGTGATGGTCAGGGGCGGGCCGAGGGCGTGTGAGATAGGGCCCACGGACGCGGCGGCCCGGCCGAAGCGCGCCAGCCCGGCCGGCAGCTCGCCATTCGAGGCCTCGATCACCCCGGCCGGGCGGGCGCGCGGACCGGGCCGGGCGCCTTGGTCCGGCAGCAGCCCGAAGACGCGGAACAGCAACGGCGCGGCCGTGTTGCGGCCGTAGCGGCCGGGGCTGGGCGCGCCGTCGGGCCGGCCGACCCAGACGCCGACCGTGAAGGCGCCGTCGTAGCCGGCCGCCCAGGCGTCGCGGAAGCCGTAGGAGGTGCCGGTCTTGAAGGCGATGCGGCGGTCCTGCCTGGTCTGGCCGGCCGCCACGAAGTCGACCGGCGGCGGCGCCGCCTCGAGGATGCGCGCGAGGTACCAGGCCGACGCGGAGCCGAAGATCCTCCCGCCGCGCGTTGCCGGGGCCTGCCCGGCCTCGGTCAGGATCAGGTGTGCGACCTCGCCGCCGTTGGCGAGGCCGGCATAGAGCGTCACCAGGTCGAACAGCGTGATCCCGACGCCGCCGAGCGCCAGCGGCAGGCCCGGCGGACCCGAGGGGTCGGCCAGGCGAAGCGGCAGTCCGGCGGCGCGCAGGCGCGCGGCGAAGCGGCCCGGCCCGACGCCTTCGAGCACGGCCACGGCGGGGATGTTGAGGGACTGTTGAAGGGCCTCGCGCACCGTGACCTCGCCGTGGTAGCTGCGGCGGAAGTTCTCGGGCCGGTAGTCGCCGAAACGGGTCGGCAGGTCGGCGACGATCGACTCCGGATGGATCAGAAGATCGTCGAAGGCCATGCCGTAGATGAAGGGCTTGAGCGCCGAGCCGGGCGAGCGCACGGCCCGCGCCATGTCGATCTGGCCGGAGCGCGCGTCGTCGAAGAAGTCGGACGAGCCGGCATAGGCGAGGACCCGGCGGCTGCGGGTCTCGACGACCAGAACGGCGGCGGTCGCCTTGGGCTCGAGCGCGTCCTGCTCCTGCCGGACGAGGGTCTCGAGCGCGGCCTGAAGCGCGCCGTCGATCGTCGTCCGCCGGACCGCGGGCCCGTCCCGGGCGATCAGCCGGCGCGCCAGGTGCGGCGCGTGGAACGGCAGCGGGCGGCGCAGCGCCGGCACCGGCTCGCTCAGCGCCTCGGCCGCCTGCCGCGGCGTCAGCACCGCCCTCGCCTCCATCGCCTCCAGCACCTTGTCGCGCGCCGCCCGCGCGCGCTCGGGGAAGCGGTCGGGCCTGAGGCGGGTCGGCGACTGCGGTAGGGCGACCAGCAGCGCCGCCTCGCCCGGCGTGAGCCGCCGGGGCGCCTTGCCGAAATAGGCGAGCGCGGCCGCCCGCACGCCTTCCAGATTGCCGCCGAAAGGCGCCAACGTGAGGTACATGGCGAGGATCTCGTCCTTGCTGTGCCGCGCCTCCAGCTGCACCGCGCGGACCGTCTCGACGAGCTTGCCGGCCAGATCGCGCGGCCGCGGCTGCAGCAGCCGCGCGGTCTGCATGGTGAGCGTCGAGGCGCCGGAGACGACCCGGCGCTCCGCCGCGGCCTGGCCCAGGGC
>CAMYMY010000426.1 GCA_947259625.1 uncultured Kiloniellales bacterium
GGTGAACACGCCGCCGGTCGGAATGCCGAGGCGCGCCGCCGTCTTGGCCGGCTCCGGCCCCTCGTGGCGCAGCGCCTTCCACAGCCGCGTGATGCCGTGCTCGTGCTCGGCCGAGCCGAGGAACACCGGCACGATCAGGTCGTCCTGCAGGTCTTTGGCGAGCTGACCGTAAACATCCCCGGACGGCGGGATCTTGTCCTCCAGCAGCTGCTCGAGCAGCGTGTCGTCGAAGTCGGCGAGCGATTCGAGCATCTCCTGGCGCGCCTCGCCTTCGCGGTCCTTGACCGCCTCCGGCATCTCGATCAGGTCCGAGCTCTTGCCCTCCTGGTAGCGGTAGGCCCGCTCGCTCACCAGGTCGACGAAGCCGGTCACGTCCTCGCCGTCGCGGATCGGCACCTGGCGCAGCACCAGCGGGCTCGGCGAGACCGCCTGCAGCGCCTCGAGCAGGTCCTTTATCCGCGCGTTCGACTTCTCCATCTTGTTGACGAAGAGCATGTGCGGGATCTTGTAGTCCTCGAGGAAGCGGAAGATCGGCGCCAGGGTCAGCGCCCGTTCGGGCTCGGGCTCGGCGACCACGACGGCGACGTCGGCGGCCATCAGGGCGTTGCGGCTCTCCTGGCTGAGCTCGACCGAGCCGGGGCAGTCGATGAAGGACCAAGCCTCGCCCAGGTATTCGGCATGGGCGAAATTGGGCTCGACGCCCATCTGGCGGGCGCGGGCCTCGGGCGTGCTGTCGCCGATCGTATTGCCTTCGGCGATCGAGCCCTTGCGGTGGATCGCGCCCGCCGTGTGAAGCATGGCCTCGAGCAGCGTCGTCTTGCCGCTCGTATAGGGGCCGACAAGTACGGCACAACGTGGCGGCGATACCGTCTTTGTGGTCATGGATACCTCCCTGCTGATCAGACCGTGGGGAAGGCCGATCGCGCTTCCTCATCTGTTGCGGCCAATGGTTTCAAACTAGACCCTCGCCTTCAACAGAAAAGCGGGCTTTTTTTCGGCCCGGCCCCGGGAATTGCCGTCCGGTGCCCCGATCGTGCTATGCTGAGCCAAATGCCGGGGCCCTCGGCTCAAAGAAGGGCTCTTGGTCAGGGAGGTTACATCATGTGTCAGATCTTTGCTGGGCAGGATCCCGGCAACTACCGCTACATCACCCGTTCGCTGCGCTTGGCCGGCCACGCGACCAGCATCCGCCTGGAGGCCACCTTCTGGGATATCCTGGACGAGCTCGCGGAAAGCCAGAACATGACCACGCCGCGCTTCCTCTCGACGCTCTACGACGAGGTGCTGGAGCAGCACGGCGAGATCGCCAACTTCGCCTCGCTGCTGCGCGTCAGCTGCGTGAACTATCTCAAGGGCCCGGCCGCAGTGGTGCAGGACGCCCGCCGCGAGCTGGTCGCCGACGCCGCAGAGTAAGCAGGTGTAGTACCCCGCTACCACCACCCGACCCTCGCCAGGGTTTAGCCTAGTCCGATCAAGAACAAGAAGAACTGGGAGGGCGCGATGGCGAAGGCCATCCACACCATGATCCGGGTGCTGGATCTGGATAAGTCGATCGACTTCTATGGCAAGGCCTTCGGCCTCGAGGTCGCCGATCACTTCGATTTCGACGGCTTCGCGCTGGTCTACCTGCGCAACGACGAGAACGACTTCGAGATCGAGCTGACGCTCAACAAGGCAGAGAGCGAGCCCTATACCCACGGCACTGGCTACGGCCACGTGGCGGTCTGCGTCGACGACGCCAAGGCCGAGCACCACCGGTTCCAGGAGCTTGGGCTCGAGCCCGCCGACGTCAAGGAGTTCCACCGCGACGGCGCGCTGATGGCCCGCTTCTTCTTCGTCCAGGACCCGGATGGCTACAAGATTGAGGTGCTGGAACGGCACGGCCGCTACCAGTAATGCGCCGGCCGCGCACCGCGGCAAGCGATCAAGAAGGGAGGAGGAACGAGATGAGTAACAGTGGCATGAACCGCCGCCAATTCCTGCAGACCAGTGGCCTGGCGGCGGCCGGCGCGGCCGTGGTCGCGTCCGGATCGGTCATCATGGCCAGCGACGGCGCCTGGGCGCTCGAGCTGGGCACGCTGACCGGGCACGAGGGCGTGACGCTGCTGGGCATGTCGCGCCGGCTCTATCCCCACGCGTCGCTGGGCGACATGTACTACGCCGGCGTGGTCGAGCAGCTCGACGGCGCGGCCAAGGGAGACGGCGGGCTCGCCGGCCTGATCAAGGACGGCGTCGGCCAGCTCGATTCCGCCAAGGGCGTCAACTGGATCGACCTCTCCGAGGGCTATCAGCTCGAGGTCCTGGAGTCGATGGAGGCGACGCCCTTCTTCCAGAAGGTGCGCGGCACCACGGTGGTCGCGCTCTACAACAACCCGCTGGTCTGGCGCCACTTCGGCTACGAGGGCGCGTCCTACGAGTTCGGCGGCTATCTCGAGCGCGGCTTCGACGACCTGAAATGGGCCGGCGAGCCGTCCGAGGACGCCAGCCCCAAGGCCGGCTGAGCGGGGAGGACAGGAGAATGGCGAAATTCGACCTCAACGACGAGACCGTCGTGGCCGTCATCGGCTCCGGCGCGGGCGGCGGGACCCTGGCCCACGAGCTGTGCGAGAAGGGCATCAAGGTGGTCCTGCTCGAGGCCGGCAAGCGCTACGGCATCGACGACTTCCAGAACGACGAGTGGGGCTCCTTCGGCCAGCTCTCCTGGCTCGACAAGCGCACGACCTCGGGCTCCTGGCGGGTCGCCAAGGACTTCGCGGGCCTGCCGGCCTGGATCTGCAAGACCGTGGGCGGCTCGACCGTGCACTGGGCGGGCGCCTCGCTGCGCCTGCAGGCGCACGAGTTCAAGGTCAAGTCGGCCTATGGCGGCATCGCGGGGGCCAACCTGCTCGACTGGCCGCTCACCCTCGCGGACCTCGAGCCCTACTACGCCAAGGCCGAGGACAAGATGGGCACGACCCGGACCAACGGCATTCCCGGCCTGCCCGGCAACAACAACTTCAAGGTCATGTATGCCGGGGCCAAGCGGCTCGGCTACAAGGGCGTGCACACCGGGCGCATGTCGATCAACAGCCGGGCGCGCGACGGCCGCGGCTCCTGCCAGCAGATCGGCTTCTGCTTCCAGGGCTGCAAGACCGGCGCCAAGTGGTCGACGCTCTACTCCGAGATCCCCAAGGCCGAGGCGACCGGCAAGCTGGACCTGAGGAGCCAGGCCCAGGCGCTGAAGATCGAGCACGACGACAACGGCAAGGTGACCGGCGTGCTCTACGCCGACAAGGACGGCAAGCAGCACCTGCAGAAGGCCCG